>DATNKC010000535.1:0-5462 GCA_035603615.1 Steroidobacteraceae bacterium
TGCGATACCAGCACAAGGTGCTGAAGCTGATCATGCGTTACGTGCACGATGCAACTGAAGCTGAAGACATCGCACAAGAGGCTTTCGTCAAGGCGTTCCGTGCGCTGCAGTCGTTTCGCGGCGATAGTGCTTTCTATACCTGGCTTTACAGAATCGCGATCAACACCGCTAAAAACGCGCTGGTCGCAACCAAACGGCGGCCGATGGACTACGACTTGGACTTGCAGGACCCCGAGCAATACGATTTGCATGCCCGCCTCGCCGAATCCGAAACGCCGGAAGGCCTCCTACTCACCGACGAGATTCGCGAAACCGTGAATCGGGCGATCGAAAACTTGCCGGAAGATTTGCGCACCGCCATCGTGCTGCGCGAACTGGAAGGCTTGAGTTACGAGGATATCGCCCAGACGATGGATTGCCCCGTGGGTACCGTGCGCTCGCGTATTTTTAGGGCGCGAGAAGCAATTGACAAAAAGCTGCGGCCGATTTTTGATGGCGGCCTAGGCCGGCCTGAGGACACATGAGCGAACAAATTCGTGAACAAGTCTCGGCGTTTCTCGATGGAGAGTTGCCGGACACTGAAACCGAACTGCTGTTGAAGCGTCTGACGCGAGATGGCGAATTGCGCGAGAGCTTTGGGCGCTATGCCCTCATCGGTGAAGCGCTGCGGGGCGCGGGGTCGCAGATTTTGACCCGCGGCTTCGCTTCCCGGGTGAACCTCGCGATCGACGGCGAACCCGCGCAGGCTCCTGCGCACGCGCAGTTGAGGCGCGAGGCGCGCTGGTGGCGGCCGATAGCGGGAGTGACGGTTGCCGCGGGCGTTGCCGCGGTGGCGATTGTTGCCTTGCAGCAGCGCTCGATTTCTCCGCACCTCAGCGGGGCCTCCACGACGGCCCAGAATGTCGCCGCCCCGTTAAGAGCGGCGGCGCCGACTCAACTGCCGCTTCAGGGCGGCGGTGGGCCGCGTGAGGCACTCTCTTATACGGTCGTACCGGCGGCTTCAACCGAGGCGCCCTCAGCGATTGCGCCCGCCCGCCTAACGAACTATGTGTTCGCACACAGCAAGTACTCCTCAGGCTTAGGCCAGCGCGGCTTGCTCACCGACTTACTGATCGATGACGATGAGGTGCCGCCGATACCGGCGCAACGCGCCATGCCGCCCCCACCGGCACCGGACACACGCGTCGCTCCATGACGCAACCGCGGCTCGCCTTGGCCTATTGGTTGGTTCCTTGCGCGCTGGTCGGCGCGCTGCTCAGCACGGTTCCCCAGAGTGCCCGCGGCGCCGATGATCCGCGCGTATGGCTGCAAAGAATGAATAAGGCGCTGGCGACGCGCAATTACGACGGGACGTTCTTTCATATCAGCGGGGGCCGGGTCGAGACCATGCGCATTGTTCACCGGGTGCGCTCGGGACGCGTGACGGAGCGGCTGCAGTCGCTCGACGGCTCAGGACGTGAGTTTGTGCGCGCGAACGACGAGCTCACCTGTTATTTGCCCGACCAGCATACGGTGCTGGTCGAGCCGCGCCAGGATCGGGGTCCCTTCCTGGGTTCGCTGCCGCAATTTGACGCAACGGTCAGCGATTTTTATCGGATCGAGGCGCTGCCGGACACGCACATTCTGGGTCGGCCCACGCGCGTTATTGCCGTGAACCCCAAGGATCAGTTTCGCTTCGGCTACCGTTTGTGGCTGGATGAAAAGACCGCCATGCCGCTGAAAACGCAGCTGTGCGATTCGCGCGGCCAGGTCATCGAGCAAATATTCTTCGCGCGCCTCGACATGCCGGAGAGCATTCCGGACAGCGATCTGGCGCCGACCGTGCACACCGACGGCATGCGGTGGGTGCGTCAGGGAGCCTCTGCCGATAACGCCTCCGCGGCATTGGCGGCCTATCGCGCGAGCCAACTGCCGCCGGGATTTCGCCTGACCGTGCAGGGCGCCCAGACAATCGGCGGTGCCACCGCGCCGGCCAGCCATTTGGTCTACTCGGATGGTCTGGCGACGGTTTCGGTGTTCATCGAGCAGAGCAGCTCCGATTCCGGTGCTCCGTCGGCGCTGGACTCCCAAGGCCAGGCGCCTGAAGCTCCCATGCAGGGCCTGGCGCGGGTCGGCTCGGGATACGCTTTTTCCACGGTCGTGCAAGGCCACCAAGTCACCGCCGTGGGCGAAGTCCCGGCGCAAACCGTCGAATTTATCGCCCACTCGGTGAAGATCTCCAGCGGCGCCGAGATCCCGCATCATTGACCCCTAAGCGCTTCCTGCTGTACTCACGCCCTGGGTGCGGCCTATGCGAGGAAATGCTGAGCGAACTTAGCCGGCTGCCTTGCGCCCAAGGGGTCCCCGTCGATGTCGTCGACGTCGATCAGGAACCTGCGGCACGGGCGCGCTTCGGGCACAAGATACCGGTGCTCCTGTTTGCCGGAGAATTGCTCTGCCACGGCCGCTTGGACCCGGAGGAAGTAGATAAGACCCTCAGCTTCCATCGCCGACCGGTATAATGCTCGGTTTGCCCAAGCAGGCTATAAGCTCCGGTTTAGATGAAGAATATCCGCAATTTTTCCATCATTGCTCATGTCGATCACGGCAAATCCACGTTGGCCGACCGGTTCATTCAGGAATGCGGCGGCTTGGATGCGCGGGAGATGCAGGCCCAGGTGCTCGACAGCATGGACTTGGAGCGAGAGCGCGGCATCACCATCAAGGCCCAGAGCGTGACCTTGGGATTTCAATCCGAAACGGGTGAGCTGTATCAGCTGAATTTCATCGACACGCCGGGGCACGTCGATTTCTCCTACGAGGTTTCACGTTCGCTCGCCGCCTGCGAGGGAGCGCTGCTGGTGGTCGATGCCGCGCAAGGTGTCGAGGCTCAGAGCGTCGCCAACTGCTACACCGCGTTGGAGCAAGGACTGGAAGTGCTGCCGGTCATCAACAAGATAGATTTACCCTCCGCGGATCCTTCGAAAGTGATTCACGAAATCGAAGAGATCATCGGCATACCGGCAGAGGATGCCGCCTTGGTCAGCGCCAAAACCGGAGAGGGCGTGCAGGCATTGCTGGAACAATTGGTCAAGCGGATTCCGGCGCCAAAAGGCGATCCAGACGGTCCCTTGCAGGCATTGATCATCGATTCTTGGTTCGACAACTACGTCGGCGTGGTGTCGCTGGTGCGGGTGATGAACGGGGCACTGGTCACGGGTGAGAAAATCCGCGTGATGTCGACCGGGCGCAGTCACCAGATCGACAAGCTCGGCCGCTTTTCGCCGAAACCGGTAACGCGGGAGTCGTTGGGGACGGGCGAAGTCGGCTTCGTCATCGCCGGAATAAAGGAAATCGACGGTGCGCCCGTGGGCGATACCATCACCTCGGAAAACAACCCCGCGAAGCAGCCGCTCGCCGGGTTCAAGCAAGTGCAGCCGCGAGTCTTTGCCGGTTTGTTTCCGGTGAGCTCCGACGACTACGAGCAATTTCGCGACGCGCTGAAGAAGCTCAAGCTCAACGACTCGGCGCTGCATTTCGAACCGGAAGTCTCGACTGCGCTCGGCTTTGGATTTCGCTGCGGGTTCTTGGGACTGCTGCACATGGATATCGTGCAAGAGCGCCTGGAGCGCGAGTACGGGCTCAATCTGATCACCAGCGCGCCGACCGTCATCTATGAAGTGCTGCTGACCGACCAGTCGGTCATCAATGTCGACAATCCGGCCAAACTTCCGCCGCAGGATCGAATCGAAGAGCTGCGCGAGCCGATCATCATCGCCAATATTTTGGTGCCGCCGGATCATGTCGGCGCCGTCTTGACCTTATGCAGCGAGAAGCGCGGCGTGCAAAAAAAGATGCTGTTCTTGGGCAGCCAGGTATCGCTGCAATACGAGCTGCCGCTGGCTGAAATCGTGCTTGATTTTTTCGACCGCCTCAAGTCCTCGAGCCGCGGTTATGCATCCTTTGACTACGAATTCAGCCATTTTCAAGCGGCGCCATTGGTCAAGCTCGATGTGTTGATCAACGGCGATCCGGTCGATGCTCTGTCGCTCATCGTGCATCGCGACAATGCCTACGCACGCGGCCGCGAGCTGGTCGATAAGATGCAGGAACTGATACCGCGCCAGATGTTCGACATCGCCGTGCAGGCGGCGATCGGCAGCCATATCATTGCCCGCGCCAGCGTCAAGGCGATGCGCAAGAATGTGCTGGCCAAATGCTACGGCGGCGATATCTCACGCAAGCGCAAGCTGCTCGAGAAGCAAAAAGCGGGTAAGAAACGCATGAAGCAAGTCGGGCAGGTCGAGATCCCGCAAGAAGCTTTCCTCGCGATCTTACAGGTCGGCAAAAAGGCGAATTGAACGTGTCTTGCGCCATTGATTACCTTGGGGGTATTTCGTGAATGATGGTGATCGTGTTTTCTTAGGGCTGTTGTTCGCCGGCGCGGTGTGCGTGCTGGTGATTTTGATCGATGGCTGGTTCTTGCGGCCGCGGCGCGATCCCGGGGCGACCAGCGTCGAGGAGCCTCTGCTGCCGAAGTTAGCGGGCTACGCCTTGGTCGGACTGGCCTTGGCCATGCTGTGGCGCCTGTTTCGCTACGAAGCGGTGGATTTCAGCCTCATGCTGGTGGTCGTCGGCGCCGTTTCCGGAATCATTTGGGCGGCGGATGCGGCATTTTTCGCGCGGCGCCGCCGGGTTGCCGCGGCATCCGCGGGAACCCCGAACGAGCGCGTGCGCGAGCCCATCGCGGTTGAATACGCTCGTTCGTTCTTTCCCGTCATCATTCTGGTGTTGGTGATCCGCTCCTTTCTGTTCGAGCCCTTTCGCATCCCGTCCGATTCCATGATGCCCACCCTGTACGACGGCGACTTCATCTTCGTCAGCAAGTATTCCTATGGCTTACGTCTGCCGGTCAGCAACACCCTGGTATTCGCCACCGGCACCCCGCAACGGGGCGATGTGATCGTGTTCCGCCTGCCGCCAAATCCGAAGATCAACTACATCAAGCGTCTGGTGGGGCTGCCGGGCGACCGCATCCGTGTCGATGAGAACAACCAGCTCTACGTCAACGACAAGCCCATGCCGCAGACTCCCGGACCCACTTATACGGGGCCGAAGCAGGACCTTTGGAACTATACGGGCGTCCCCACGGCCTTCGAACAGCTGGACGCCAAGCGTCATCGCATCATGTTCGCGAATGGCAGCGTGAAGTCGGGGGAATGGGTCGTGCCCGCGGGGCACTATTTCTTCATGGGCGACAACCGCAATAACAGCAAGGATAGCCGCTGGCTCGATGAACCGGATGCGCCGGGATTCGTTCCGGAGCAGAATCTAGTCGGTAAAGCGGTCCGAATTTGGCTTAATCTTGATACTCGTGACGGACCTCTCTGGAGAAGGGTCGGAAATAAGATTGAATAGGGCTCTTTTAGGGAGGTTTTATGCGTAACCACCAGCAAGGCATGACGTTCATCGGGTTGCTCTGC
>DATNKC010000536.1:0-2156 GCA_035603615.1 Steroidobacteraceae bacterium
GTCGCCTTGGGCGTCATCCATGAGATCGCGGAGGGCGCCGGTCTGCATCTTGCGGGCAATGAATACGATTGCCTGATCGACATTTTCCAACGTGAAGTAGGCGCGCGGGTAGTTTCCGCTTGGGGCCCGCCTGCGCCCGTGCCCGCCGTGGTCGCCCATTGGGACGACTACGCCTGCGCCGGTGCGGTCAGCTGGGAGAGCAACGTGGTCAACGTTGCGCACAAGCTCGCGGATTTCACGCTGCACGAGCCTTGTATGATGACGCGCGAAGTGCTGCTGCTGGATCCGGGTTATCGCGATCTTGGCTTGGGCGCGCAAGACGCCGATCCGCTATTCGACTCGACCGCCCAAATCAACGCGGAACTGGATCGCTATCTTTCACCTTGATACCTGATTCGCCGAAACACCCAGGTTCGCGGTCCCGTTTCCTAAAGCGGATGGATCGACTATCTTGTCCCCATGAAAAATACCACTTTGGTAAACCATCCGCCGGCCGTCGCTGTTCCACAGGACAACCGCCCGCTGGTTGCGCCCATTTATCAGTCAGTGAAATTTTCCTTCGACGATACGAACGAAACGCTGCGCTATCAGCGTGGCGAGCGCGAAGGATTCTTCTATTCGCGCACCTCCAATCCAACGCTCACGCAGCTGCAGCGCTTGCTGAGCGAATTGCAGGGCCGCGACGATTGTCTGCTGACCGGCTCGGGTGTGGCGACGATCGCGGCCAGCCTCCTGGCCCTGTGCCAGGCGGGTGATCATGTACTGTTGTTCGTGGAATCCTATGGGCCGACACGCTTCATCGTGCGGCATTTGCTCGCCAAGTTCGCCGTGACCCACACGATGCTGTCCATCGAGGATTTGGCCGGCATCGAGCAGCTGCTCAAGGAGAAGCCCACGCGTTTGGTGATCTTTGAAAGTCCCACGAACCCGGTCACCAAGATCGCCGACATCGAGCACCTGACCCGGCATGCCAAAGCGGCCGGCGCCTTGACCGTGCTCGACAACACCTTCGCGGGTTTCCACAACCACGGCGCTTACGAAATCGACGTCTACCTGCACAGCTTGACCAAGTACGCCTCAGGGCACGGCGATGTGATGGGCGGGGCGATCATCGCACGCCGCGAACTCATCGCCGCCATGCGTAAGGACATCGGGCCGATGGGTGCGGCGCTCGATCCGCATGCCGCCTTCTTGATCCAGCGCGGCATGCGCACCTATTTCTTGCGCTACGAGCGTCAATGCGCCAGCGCGATTCTGCTGGCCGAGTATCTGGCGCAGCATCCTCGAGTTAAGCGAGTGCACTACCCCGGTCTTCCGAGCCACCCGCAGCATGCGCTGGCGCGAAAACAAATGAAGGACTTCGGAACCATCGTGAGCATCGAACTGGACGGCGGTTACGCGGAAGGCGCGCGCTTTGCCGAAACCCTGGAGTTGTTCTCAATCGCGGCAAGCGTCGGCTCCACCGAATCCTTGGTCATGCCGCCGCAGCTGTTGCACGGCGGCGACTACACGGCCGAGCAGCGGGCCAGCTCGTTGGTGGGAAAGGGCACGGTACGCCTCTCGATTGGGCTGGAGGATGAGGGCGACCTGCAAGCCGACCTCGCCCAGGCCTTGGACCGAGCGTTTAGTTAACGTATTGATTTGACATAATTTATTAACATAATCTCGGGCGGACTCAAGCATCGCGCGCGAATGCCGATCTATGGAGGTCGACAAGAACGTCGTGACAGGTGCAAAGAAGTGAGTCTGCAATCCCCGGTGCTCGTTTCCGCGCTGCATTCGCAAGCGGCCCACGTTTATATGACCGAGTCGCTGGCGAGTCCGCAGCACATCGCACCCATGCCCCGCGTTTGCGCGCAGCTCGCAGAGCTCACGGCGCAGCACGCGACGGATGCGGTGCAGCTGGCGCGCCTGATTCAGTCCGATCCCGCGCTGGCCGGCGAAATCATGCGAGTCGCGAATTCTCCGGCGCTGCGGCCGCGCGCTCCGATCGTCTCACTGCAGCAGGCGGTGTCATGGCTTGGAGTCGCCGAAGTGCGCAACATCGCGATGGCGGTCATGCTGCGCGGTGAAATATTCACGGCTCCCGGTCATGAACCGGAGTCAGAGGAATTGTGGCGCGAGGCCTGGCTGGCGGGACTCTGGGCCAAGGAAAT
>DATNKC010000537.1:0-5136 GCA_035603615.1 Steroidobacteraceae bacterium
GCATCCGTCACGCTCGCATCACCCACGCCCGCCGGCACCGGCTGATTCGCCGCACCGGCCGCGGCATGCACCAGCGCTTTGAGTTCGCCGAGCATATCGATCTGCGCCACGTAACCGGCGACCGGGAACATGTACTCGAAGCGGCGCGGATTCAAGAATGCCACCTGCGCGCCACCCTTGGTCGCCGCCTTGCGCAAACGATGCGCGAGCATCGGTACTTCATGACGCAGATCCGAACCCACGATGAGGACGCCCTCGAGACGTTCGATCTCGGCAATCTTCAGTCCCAGATGAGGATAGGTTGCCTCATTCTCCTGCGCGCGGAAATCCAGCTGCCGCAAGCGATGATCGATATTCCCGCTGCCTAAGCCGCGCGCAATTTGCGCCAGCAGGTACAGCTCCTCGACTGTGGCCATCGGCGACGCCAGGTATCCGGTGGCCGCTTTGCTCAACGCAGCGACGCGCTGCAGGCCTTCTGCGGCGGCATTCAACGCCACCTCCCAATCCACGACCTGCAAGTTGCCGTCGATACGCAGCATCGGCTGAGACACCCGATCGGCGGAATACATGCCTTCGAAGCCGAAGCGATCGCGATCGGCGATCCAGGTTTCGTTGAGCTCCTCATTCTCGCGCGGCACCATGCGCATCAGCTTGCCGCGCAGCACATGCCCGAACAGATTGGTGCCGAAGGCGTCGTGCGGCGAAACCAGCGCGGATTGGGTCATTTCCCAGGCGCGCGCGTGATAGCGGAACGGTTTGCTGTTGAGCGCACCGACCGGGCACAGATCGATGATGTTCGCCGACAACTCATGATCGACGCTGTGCTCGATGTAGGTGCCGATTTCCATGTGCTCACCGCGTCCGGTCGCACCCATTTGCGGATAGCCTTGAATTTCCGCGCCGAAACGCACGCAGCGGGTGCAATGAATGCACCGGGTCATGTCGGTGGAGACCAGCGGGCCCAAGCTCTTGTCCTTGACGACGCGCTTGCCTTCGCTGAAGCGGGAAATGTCTCTCCCGAATCCCAACGCGAGATCCTGGAGCTCGCACTCACCGCCCTGATCGCAGATTGGGCAATCGAGCGGATGGTTGATGAGCAGAAATTCCATGGTGGCGCGCTGCGCCGCCACGGCCTTGGGCGATCGGGTGAACACCTTCATGCCTTCCGTCACCGGCGTCGCACAGGCCGGCAGCGGTTTCGGCGCCTTCTCCACCTCGACCAGGCACATGCGGCAGTTCGCCGCCACGGTCAATTTCTCGTGGTAGCAAAATCGCGGGATATAAATGTCCGCCGGATCCGTGACCTGCATGATCATCTGGCCCTTGCGGGCCTTGAGCGCGACGCCGTTGACTTCGATATTGACCGTATCGTCTGCCATACCGTTAAGCCGCGACGGCCGGTCGGCCGTCCAAGTGGGTGGCGCCCTCCATGATGGAGCGACCTTTGTGCTCGATCATGTACTGGAATTCGGGCCGAAAATGCTTCAAGAAACTCTGTACCGGCCACGCCGCGGCATCGCCGAGCGCGCATATCGTGTGCCCCTCGATACGATTCGCCACGTCGAGCAGCAAGCCTAGATCCTCGCTTCTGCCCTCCCCGGCGATGATGCGTTTCAGCATTCGGTCCAGCCAGCCGGTGCCTTCACGGCACGGTGTGCACTGGCCGCAAGACTCCGACATATAGAAGCGCGCGAGACGCTCGAGCGCTCGCACCATGCAGGTGGTCTCGTCCATGACGATGACGGCGCCCGTGCCGAAGGAGGAACCGGCCTTCTTCAGTGAGTCGTAGTCCATATTGGTATTCCACATGATCTCGGCGGGCACTACCATGCAGGAGGAGCCGCCGGGAATCACGGCTTTGAGCTTGCGGCCCTTCCACACACCGCCCACCAGTTCCATCAGATCCTTGAACGGTATCCCCATGGGCAATTCAAAATTGCCGGGCCGTTCCACATGGCCTGAGACGGAGAAAATCACGGTGCCGCCCGAATTCACGGGACCAAGACCTGCAAACCAGGCCGCGCCCTTGCGCATGATCGTGGGCACGGAAGCAAAGCTCTGCGTGTTGTTGATCGTGGTCGGCTTGCCGAACAAACCAAAATTGGCCGGGAATGGCGGCTTGAAGCGCGGCTTGCCGGGTTTGCCCTCGAGGGACTCGAGCAGCGCGGTCTCCTCGCCGCAGATATAGGCGCCCGCGCCGATGAAGGTGTGCAGGTCGAAATCCACACCGGAGCCTAAAATGTTTTTGCCCAACAACCCCGCGGCATAGGCCTCCGCCAAAGCAGCCTCGAATCGCGGGATGGGTTCGGCCAAAAATTCGCCGCGGATGTAGTTGTAGCCCACGGTGGCGGTCATGGCGTAGCCGCCGATGGCCATGCCCTCGATCACTGAATGCGGATTGAAGCGCAGGATCTCTCTGTCATGGGCGGTGCCGGGCTCGGATTCGTCCGAGTTGCATACCACATACTTTTGCACCGGAGAGCTGCGGGGCATGAAGCTCCACTTCACGCCGGTGGGAAACGCCGCGCCGCCGCGGCCGCGCAGGCCCGAAGCCTTCACCTCATCGATGATTTTCTCGCGCGGCGTCTGCTCGCGCAGGATTTTCTCCCACGCTTGATAGCCGCCGAATTGCCGATAGCCCTCGAGCGTCCAGGAGCGCTCATGTTTGAACGCTTCGAATAACACCAGGTTCTGCTCGTAGGGCATCAGCGGCTCTCTGCGTTCAAGTCAATTCGTCCAGGATCTTGTCGATGCTCTGCGGCGTGAGGTGCTCATGATAGACATGGTCGACCATCATCATCGGTGCCCCGCAGCAGGCGGCTAGGCACTCCTCTTCGCGCTTGAGGTATATGCGCCCGTCCGGCGTGCTGTCCCCCGTCTTGATACCGAGCTTCTTTTCGACGTAGTCGACCACCTCTTGTGAGCCGCGCAGCATGCAGGAAATATTGGTGCATACCGAGATGTGATGGCGGCCCACCGGCTTGGTCTCGAACATCGAATAAAACGAGGCGACCTCATACACCAGGATGTTCGGCAGATCCAAATACTCGGCGACCGCATCCATCAAGTCCGTGGTCAGATATCCGTGATTCTCGTGCTGCACGGCATGCAGGGCCGAAATGACGGCAGAACGTTTGCGATCGGGCGGAAACTTGGCCACCCAATGATCAATCTCTTCGCGCACGTGCTCTGATAATTTCGCGCTCATCGGTCTATCTCGCCGAAAACAATGTCCTGGGTGCCGATGACGGCGACCACGTCCGCCAGCATGTGACCGCGCACCATTTCGTCGAGCGACGCAAGATGCGCGAATCCCGGCGGCCTAACTTTCAGCCGGTAAGGCTTGTTCGCACCATCGGACACCAGGTACACACCGAGTTCGCCCTTGGGGGCCTCGACCGCGGCATACACCTCGCCCTCTGGTACGCAATAACCTTCCGTCATCAATTTGAAATGATGGATGAGGGATTCCATGTCGCCCTTCATTTCCTCGCGCCGCGGCGGCCGCACCTTGCGATCGTCGATCATCACCGGCCCGGGATTGGCCTTGAGCCAGGCCACGCATTGTTCGATGATGCGATTCGACTGACGCAATTCCTCGACCCGAACCAGGTAGCGATCGTAGCAATCGCCGTTGCGGCCGACGGGAATATCGAAGTCCAATTGATCGTAGACGTCGTAGGGCTGCTTCTTTCGCAGGTCCCACTCGACACCTGAGCCGCGCAGCATGGGTCCCGAGAAGCCGAGCTGCATCGCGCGCTCCGGACTCACCACTCCGATATTGACGGTGCGCTGTTTCCAAATACGGTTGTCCGTCAGCAGCGATTCATATTGATCCACGTTGGCGGGAAACCGCTTGGTGAAATCCGCGATGAAATCGATGAGTCCGCCGGAGCGCCGCCCGTTCAGGCGATCCACCTCTTTTTTGCTGCGCCACTGCGAATACGGATACTGCGGCATCAACTCAGGCAGGTCGCGGTATACGCCGCCGGGACGATAGTAGGTCGCATGCATGCGCGTGCCGGAGACCGCCTCATAGCAATCCATGAGATCTTCGCGTTCGCGGAAGCAATACAGGAAAACCGTCATGGCGCCGATATCGATGGCATGCGCGCCGAGCCACATCAAGTGATTCAAGATGCGTGTGATCTCATCGAACATCACGCGGATGTACTTCGCCCGCAATGGCGGCTCGAGACCCAATAATTTCTCGATCGCCATGACGTAGGCGTGCTCGTTGCACATCATAGAGACGTAATCCAGCCGGTCCATATAGCCGATCGACTGATTGAAAGGCTTGCTCTCCGCCAACTTCTCGGTCGCGCGATGCAGCAGGCCGACATGCGGGTCGGCCTTTTGAATCACCTCGCCGTCCAGCTCCAGCACCAAACGCAGCACCCCGTGCGCAGCCGGATGCTGAGGACCGAAATTCATGGTGTAGTTGCGGATCTCAGCCATCGGACTTATCAAGGCTCGTGGTGTGTACAGGCGCGTTGGTGAGCGCGGGATCATAGCGATTGTCGTGTCGAATCACCTTGGGTACGAGCACGCGCGGATCGATGGTCACCGGCTGATAGACCACGCGGCCCTTCTCCGGGTCGTAGCGCACTTCGACATTGCCCGACAGCGGAAAATCCTTGCGGAACGGGTGGCCGATGAAACCATAGTCGGTCAGCAAGCGGCGCAGGTCCGGATGACCCCTGAACAGGATGCCGAATAAGTCGAAGGCTTCGCGCTCAAACCAATTGGCCCCCGCCCAAATATCGGTCACGGAGTCGACCACGGGCGCATCGTCGTCGGGACAAAACACGCGCAAGCGCAGCCGTTGATTCAACGATATCGAGAGCAAGTGATAGACCGCCGCGAACCGGCGTCCCGGCTGTAGATCGCCCACGCGCAGGCCGCCGCGCGCCACGCCGCGGCTGAAGCCGGAGGACGTCGCGGTCTCGGTATTCCATTCATCGCGGCCGTGCGACAGGTAATCCACGCCGCAGACGTCCATGCACATTTCAAACTTGAGCTCCGGCGCCTCGCGCAACACTTGCGCAACTGCCAATAGCTCATTCGCCGGCACCTCGTAAGTCAACTCACCGGTGTGATTGGCAACCGCGGTGAGCTTGCCCGGCAACGCGGCCG
>DATNKC010000538.1:0-2267 GCA_035603615.1 Steroidobacteraceae bacterium
TGGTGACCGAATCGCCCAGCACGGCGAGCGCGCGTGCGTCCTTGATGTCGACCATCGGCGCCGGTGTCATCGTCATGCCGTCGAAGTAGGGCGGATTCTTCACGTAAGTGGACTTCGCATCCCAGGAGTAGATCTTCCCCGCCGGGGTCTTGATCGCAGCCCAGTTCGCATCGCCCAAAAATACGTTGGCGTAGCCTTTCTTGAACATGGCTGAGTCGACCGACGAGCCGACCGCCGCCGCCACATCCTTCGCGCTCGGCCAAATGTCCTTGAGGTAAACTGGCTTGCCATCTTTGCCGGTGCCAAAGGACTCGGTGGTGATATCGATATCCAGACTACCCGCGAGCGCATAAGCGACCACGAGCGGCGGTGAGGCTAAAAAATTCATCTTGATTTCAGGATGCACGCGGCCCTCGAAATTCCGATTGCCGGACAGCACCGCGCAAGCGACCACATCGCCGGTTTTGACCGCTTCGGAGATCTCGGGCTTCAAAGGACCGGAGTTTCCGATGCAGTTATGCACGCAGACAGTCCCAGCCACGAAGGCATGCAGTTCATTGACGGATAAGTCGTAGACCGCGCGTTTGCCTGCCGAGCGGCGATCGACGACTTTGAGATTGAGTGTCGGCAGTGTGAGCGCGTCTTTGGGCGTGCAATAACGCTTTGGTGCGCTCGTAGCGGCGGCTGGCCGCGCAAACCAATCGCGAACTCCGAGTTCGCGGAATAACTGCGCAGGCGATGGGAACTCACAGCTCTCCCTGTGCAGCGGCCGAAAGGGACGCGCGTCGGCCGAAGGCAGTCGCGTGAACCGATCATGACCCTCCAACAGCGAGTAGTGCGGAAAAACAGGCGTCTCTAGGGCAGTCAATTCAGCGGCAACAAGGCTTCGCGTCTTGCTGAAGGACAGCCGCGTTTCACCATGCAGTGCTTCGAGACGATCTGCCATCCAGAGCCGCTGTCGGTTGATGGTATCAACCGTACGCCAATAGACAGCGGCAGCGCTGGCGCGCAGCGCTTTGTCGACACAGTAGCGAAATCCCACCCGCTCGACGAACGACAGCCCTTCGGGCAGTTCGAGCCGAATTTCTCGCCGCGCCACGCCATCGCGCGCCGCCGGATATGTCGAAGCTGCGAAGCGCGTCGGATATTCGCGCACCGTTGCGCCGCGCGCCTTGACGCCGCAACGTACCAGCAGTTTGATGATGTCGTTCATCATGCGTATGGTCGGGGAAACAAATTCCGGCTTGGCGCTTTGCGAGTAAGCCGGCGGCGCAAGGCTCGCCTGATGTTCATCTTTTCCAAAATAATGGAGGGCGGGCGCGTGACCATCGGCGCCGAATAGGCCGCCGAGAAATTCGCGCACAACGGCAACCGGGCAGCGGCTGTCCAGCACGAATTCGGGCAGTCCCGGTTCTTGATCGATGCGCCGGCCTACTCTTACGCCCGGCAGTGACAAGATCATTGAGGTGAGCACGCGCGGCAGCGCGATGGACCATTTACGCTTATCGTAAGCGCTCGCTCGCGGGCGTTTGCCGCTTAGCAGTTCAATATCATTCAGCACCGCCTCCCGATCGAGCGCCTGACCAACGTTCATACGCGCCTGGTGCAAGCGGCTGATCGAGCCATCACTTAGCAAGTGACCGACCAAGCGCGCAAAGGCTAGAGTGCAATCGCGTTCAGATTCATTTTTCATGGAGAACATGCGTTCCCCGGCCGGGAGTCGGTAGCCAAACTCGTCCGCACCAGGCTCATCGAGCGGTGCCTCGATACCGGCCACCACCCGGCTTTCACCCAGCGTGAGCTGGTCAGCGCGCACCCATCGTCCGTCGGTGCATAGGATTTGATGGTCCGGCGTACATACCAGCGTGCGTCCGTCCTGAAGCACCAGCGCAACGCAGTCGCGTTCGCCCTGAACCATCATCTCGCGCTGCACGGCGCGCGCGAGACGGCGCTCGCCATCGGGAGCGTACACCACTGACCCTCCGGCCTCGGGTAGCTGTTCTATCGCGCGCGCCATGCCGTTGGCGAGGAGCACCGGGGTCCCGGCGGCAATGCACGTGGTACATCCGTAGCCCACGGTGTAAAAGCCGAGCTGCTCCAAATCATGCAAAAGCCCCGCTTTGGCCAAGTAGTCGGTTACGACGCGCGAACCCGGCGCCAGAGAAGTTTTCACCCAGGGCTTAACATTCAAACCCTGCTTCAGTGCGTTGCGGGCAAGCAGCCCCGCAGCCACCAGCACAGCGGGATTCGAAGTGTTGGTGCAGCTG
>DATNKC010000539.1:0-3453 GCA_035603615.1 Steroidobacteraceae bacterium
ACCGCGTGCTCTACGTGGGCAGTTTTTCCAAAACGCTGTTTCCCGCATTGCGCCTGGGCTACATCGTCTGTCCCGCGGCGCTGCGCGATGCCCTCTACAAGGCGAAGCTGCTCGATGATCTGGGCTCACCCTCGGTGGAGCAGGCGGCGCTTGCGACCTTTATCCAGAGCCGGCAGTACGAGAAACATCTGCGCAAGTCCGTCAAGGAACTCATCAATCGCCGCCGAACCGTCGTCGACGCGTTGCAGCGTCTCGCCTCGCACATCGAGATAGGTCCGCATCAAGCAGGCATGCATTTGGTCATCTGGTTCCGCCACCTGAAATTCGATGAGCTCGACGCCTTCATTGAGCGCGCCAAATCATTGGGCCTCGGCCTGCATCCGATTCATCCTTACTACCGCAACCGCCCCGCCCGCCCCGGACTGCTCATCGGCTACGCAGGACTCTCCGTGAGTCAACTGAAAATCGCCGTAGAACTGTTCGCACGATGTTTGGCCGTCGGCATGTGATATCAATCGGCCCGAGCTCTCGCCAGGGAGGCCTCAGAGGAGTCAAGGCCCTGCGTCTTCGGGCCTTGACTCCTCTGAGGCCTCCCTGGCAATTATCCTTTATATATAAACTATCGAAACATGATATAATGAGGCATGAAGCGAATTGTCTGCATGGGCGGCGGACCCGCCGGCCTGTATTCCGCAATCCTGTTCAAGAAGGCGCTGCCCGGCGCGTCCGTTGAGATTTTCGAGCGCAATCGCCCGGACGAGACCTTCGGCTGGGGCGTCGTGTTTTCGGACAAGACCATGGGCAACTTCCTGGAAGCGGACGCGCCCTCGCATGCGCGCATCGTCGAGGAGTTCTACCATTGGGACGACATCGACGTGCATTTCAAGGGGCAGACCATACGCTCCCAGGGACACGGTTTCGCCGGCGTCTCGCGCCGCATGCTTCTCAGCATTCTCCAGAAGCGCGCCGCCTCGCTCGGCGTGAAGCAAACATTCCAACGCGAGCTCGACGACACCCAAGAGTTCGACGGTGCCGATCTTGTGGTGATTGCGGAGGGCGCCAATAGCAAGGCCAGGGCGCGGCAGGCCGAGAAATTCGACCCGACCATCGAGGTGCGCAAGTGCCGCTTCATTTGGCTGGGTACGACCCAGAAATTCTCTGCGTTTACGTTTGCGTTCGAAAAGACCGAGTTCGGCTGGTTTCAAATTCACGCCTATCAATTCAGCAAGGACCTTTCCACCGTCATTGTGGAGACACGCGAGGAGACCTGGGCGGCGCACGGGCTGGATAAGGCCGATGCCGATCAGTCAATCGCATTTTGCGAAAAACTATTCGCCGCCTATCTTCGCAGCGCACCCCTGCTGTCCAACGCGCGGCACCTGCGCGGCTCACCCTGGCTCAATTTCAATCGAGTGGAATGTCGGCATTGGCACGATGGCAATCGCGTGCTCATCGGCGATGCCGCGCATACCGCGCACTTCTCGATCGGCTCGGGCACCAAACTGGCAATGGAGGATGCCATCGCGCTGGTGCGTCACGTCAGCCACGCGAAGGATGTGCCGTCGGGATTGGAGTCCTACCAGACCGAGCGCAGCGTCGAGGCGCAAAAGCTGCAAAATGCGGCTCGCAATCGAATGGAATGGTTCGAAAACGTGGCTCGATACGAAAATATGGAGCCGCTGCAGTTCGCCTACAGCTTGCTGTCCGGAAGTCAACGCATCGGCCACGCGAATTTGAAGCTGCGCGACGCGCGCTTCATCGACAAGATCGAGACCAATCTGGCGTCGAAGTGCGGCGGCATCGCTGCGCCGCGCCCGCCGATGTTCCTGCCGTTTCGGCTGCGCGATATGCAGCTGGTGAACCGTGTGGCGGTCTCGCCCATGGCGCAATATCGGGCGGTGGACGGGGTGCCCGCCGATTGGCATTTGGTTCACTATGGCGCGCGCGCCACCGGTGGTGCGGGGTTGTTGTTCACCGAGATGACCTGCACCTCCGCCGACGCGCGTATCTCGCCGGGCTGCACCGGCCTGTGGAACGACACCCAAGCCGCGGCATGGCGGCGCATCGTGGAATTCGTGCACGTGGAATCGCAGGCGCGCATCTGCCTGCAGCTCGGCCACGCGGGCCGCAAAGGTTCGACGCAGTTGGGTTGGCAGGAAGCGGATCACCCGTTGAGCAGCGGCAATTGGCCCGTCTTTGCGCCCTCGCCGCTGCCGTATTTGCCCGGCATCAGTCAGGTGCCGCGCGAAATGACGCCGGCGGAAATGGAAACCGTGAAAAACGATTTTGTGCGGGCGGCGACGCTCGGCGCCGCGGCGGGATTCGATATGCTCGAATTGCACATGGCGCATGGTTATTTGCTGGCCAGCTTCCTCTCGCCCCTCACCAATGTCAGACAGGACGAATACGGCGGATCGGTGGAGAATCGATTGAGGTTCCCGCTGCAGGTGTTGCGTGCGGTACGCGCGGTGTGGCCGGCGACGAGGCCTGTCAGCGTGCGCATATCGGCTTGCGATTGGGCGGAAGGCGGCTTGAGCGAGGCAGACGTGATCGCCATTGCGCGGACCCTGGCGGCATCGGGTGCCGATATTCTGCACATTTCGAGCGGTCAAACGGTCGCAACGCAACGGCCAGTCTATGGCCGCATGTGGCAGACGCCGCTGGCCGACATGGTGCGCAACCTGGCCGGCGTCCCGACGATTGCCGTCGGAAATATCTTCGAGGCCGATCACGTCAATTCCATCATCGCCGCGGGCCGCGCAGATCTATGCGCGATTGCGCGCCCACACCTCAGCTCTCCTTCCTGGACGCTCGCCGAGGCGGCCGCGCAAGGCTACACGGAACAGTGGTGGCCCGAGCCGTATCTCTCCGCAAAAAGTCAGCTCGAGCGCGCCGCGGCACGCGCCGCGACGGCGGCAGGCTCCGTATGAACGGCAACAAACCGCTGCAAGGACGCCATGCGCTGGTAACCGGCGGAGGCCGCGGCATCGGCGCAAGTATCGTACGAGCGCTGATCGCTCAGGGCGCCAAGGTGAGTATGCTCGGACGCACCGCTGCCACGCTCGAAGGGCTGGCGGCCGAGTTGAGAACCTCCGGCGCGCAAACTTTTTGCGCGACCGCCGATGTCGCCAAGCGGGAATCCGTGGACGCGGCGTTCGCCGCCGCGCGCACCCAATTCGGCCCCATCGAAATTCTGATCAACAACGCGGGCCAGGCGATCAGCGCGCCGATCACCAAGCGCGATGATGCCCTGTGGGAGCGGTTGCTCGCGATCAATTTGTCGGGCACTTACTTCGGCATGCAAGCGGCGCTGCCCGACATGTTCCAGGGCGGCTTCGGACGGATCGTCAATATCGCCAGCACCGCGGGACTCACCGGCTATCCCTATGTCGCCGCCTACTGTGCGGCGAAGCACGGCGTCATCGGATTGACGCGCGCCGTTGCCCGAGAGGT
>DATNKC010000540.1:0-4221 GCA_035603615.1 Steroidobacteraceae bacterium
CTGGACGGGCTCGAGTTCCGCAAGCTAAAGATCTTGTCGCGCGCGAATCCATGTCTCGAAAGCGAATAAGTTTTTGCGCCCAGCCGATAAACCCCACCCGCCAGCACGCCGACGATGGGAAAGAGCAGCGGCGCACGTCCCGCCCATACGCTCGGATCGCCGTTCCAGAGTAGATCGCCGCCGTCGCCGGCTCGCAAGACAGAGAGCTGCGCGCCGCGCGGATCGATTTCCGCGGTCATTTCTCCGGACGATATCGAAACCCACGGCCGCGGCTGATCGCTCATCGCGATGAAGTATAGACGATTGAGAACGGCCCCGAGACCAGATCCGGGATTTCGCTCAAAGTTTGACTACCACTGATAGGCGATCGATAGCGCAAGTTCGCGCTGCGTCCTGCTTTCAGTCAGCGGACTGATATCCGGACTGCCTTTCAACTCGTCGACCGCAGCGTCCACGTTCAAAAGCAAATGATTTGTGATGAATCGCGTCGCACTGAATCCCACGCCGACGGAAGCCATGCCGGCGTGCGCATCGAAAACCGGATGGCCGGAGGCCAGCGACTGCGCCGGTGAGACGCCGTATTCGCTCTGCAAATAGTGGTGCGAACCGAACGTCACCGAAGGGCCGGCGAACATGACGAACTTTTTCGAGCTGCCCGGCAAGGGTATGTACAGCCCGGCATCGCCCACCGTGCCGTCCGCGCCGCCCAGGAGTTGGCGCGCATCGACGCGCAGAATCAATGGAAATTTCTTCGACAGCACATACGTGGCGAACAGCTTGGCCACGGGCGCGGGATTGATGTTGCCCATGCCGCGCAGATTGGTGTAATCGTCACGCTCGATGCGGCCGCGGTCGTAGGCGATGGCGGCGCCGACGCGGTAGTGATCGCCGCGTAGAAAGTTGACGCCCAAGCCGTCTCCGGTGCTCAAGAAGGCGATATCGCTATATTGAATGTTGATCACCGGACCGCCCTGCACCCGATAGGCATCGGCGCCCGCATACACCGGCTGGGTGTCCGCGGCAACGCCGAGTACTGTCCGCCATTCGGGAAAATTAGGATCGAACAGCCGGGCGAGAATGACGCCGCCGGAGTATTGCCATTCCTGCATGGGCGAGGGTGTTTGCGACCAGGCGCTATGCGGGTGGAATAGGCCAAACAGGACGGCCACACAAGCCGTCAGCCGGGCGAGCCTTAACGCCACGATGCATCCCGCGCATGTCTCACGGTATTCGTCAGCCCGGTGGTTCGGGGCTCGGCTTGCCTGGTGTCGATTTCGAGCGCCGCGGGCGGGCCGCTGATCCCGTGCGCGGCGCGGCCGCTGCTTTCCGTTTGGCCTCGACATTGGCGGGCGGTTCATCCGTGCGCTGGCCCGCGGACCCTGTCGGCGTCGCCGCGCGCGGTTCGGCGGCGCGCGGTTCAGCGTTGCGCGGCGCCGACTTCAATTGCTTTTCGGCGTCCAACCAATCCTGCTCTGCGCTCCCTTCTGGGCAGCCACGAGCTTGCCAAAGATGATAGGCCAACTCACCAATGGATCTGTGTTCGGGATGCATGGCACTCCTTCAAGTTATGCTGACGACAAGATGTGTTTGGGTGACAACGATATGTGCCGTCGGTTCAACTTAGAGTGCGGACGCGCGGCGTGATAGCACGCAGCCTTGGCAAACCAGGTCAGTCGAGTCCTACAGGCTTTTTCCTACTGTTATTATTGGGCGCCCAATCGAAGCATGGCTAACACAGGAATGTTTATGCGCTGCACGGTTTTTTTCGCGGTTATCGCGAGTTTTTTGATTGGAACTGCGAGTGTCGCGGCCGTCGACACGGCGCCACAGTGTGCGCCGACGCCGCGCGATTGCGTCGCGCTCGCACTTGCCGCCATGGGCGGGCGCGAGCGCATCGAAGCGGTGAAGGGGCTTGGCCTCGAGGGCGTTCAGCACACGCTCCTGGTCGAACAGTCGTACCGCCAGGACCCCTTCATCACCGCCTACGCGCGCACGCAGGAAAAGATCGACTTTGCAGCGCAGAGAGCGCTGATTCTGACGCACCTGACATGGCCCGAATCGGATCCGGGCCAAGCAGAATCCGATACCACATTGGTCGTCGGCCCGGAAGGCGGCGTGTACCGCTCGGAGAAATCCGATAGCCCAGCGTCGCGAGCCGACATCGAGGCAGCGCGATCTGCGTTGGCACTCGGTCCGATGCGACTGCTGCTCACCGCCTTGAGAGCGGCGGACCTGCATTTCGAGAGCGCGCAACGGCTGCGCTCCACGCTGCATCCCGTGCTGGCGTTCAACTGGCAGGGGCGGCCGGTGCGCGTGATGATCAACCCCTTCAATCACTTACCCGACGCGGTAGACACCGTCGCGGTGTTCTACGATCACTGGTACCAGTGGGGCGATGTTCACCAACGGATTTATTGGGACAACTGGCAAACCGTGCACGGCCTGCGCTACCCCACCAACGAGGTCGAGGAGCGCAATGGCATCCTGTGGGAGTCGAGACAGGTGCTTAAGGTGGATCTGAATCCGGCGATGGATGCCGGCGTCTTCAAGCTTGATGCGCAAGTTGCTCCGAAGGGCCTGCAATCAAAGGGCTGGGAAAGGCCGTTCAATGCAGAGAAGGGCATGACGCTCGCGCCCGGCATCACTTTGTTTCCGGGATCCTGGAATGCCACCGTCGTCAAGCAGGACGACGGCATCGTGTTATTGGAATCGCCGCTCTCGGGCACCTACATGGCCGGTGTTATCGACAAGGCGAAACAGCAGAGTCCCGGCGCCGCCATCAAGGCGGTGCTGTCGACCTCGGACTCCTGGCCTCACGTCGGCGGCGTGCGCCAGGTCGTTGCCCTCGGCTTGCCGGTGTACATTCTCGACTTGAACAAACCGTTGCTGGAGCGGCTGGTAGCGTCGCCGCGCCATTTGCAACCCGATCTGCTGGCGCAATCGGCTCGCCGTCCCGTGTGGCGCATCGTCTCGCGGAAAGTTCAGGTGGGAGTCGGCGCGAACCGCATGGAGTTGTACCCTCTGCGCGGCGCCTCCACCGAACGGCAGTACATGGTGTATTTTCCGGAACACAAGCTGCTTTATGCGAGCGACACCCTGGCTCTCAACGCCGATGGTTCCCTGTACGCCCCGGAATTGATGCGCGAAGTGATGGACGCCGTGAAGCGCGAGAACCTCGCGGTCACCACCGTGTTTGCCATGCATCAGGAACCGGTTCCTTGGACCCAGGTGACCGGTTTAGTAGAAAGAGCGCTGAACTAGGCTTAAACCCTCCTAAACAGAAAACAGCCAACCCATCTTTGTGCTAGCGTTGCGTGCGCGCTCGGGCTGGCCGCTGTGCGCCCATGTTAGTACGCCTAAGGTATAGAAATGAAATCGCGAATTGCCGCCGCAACACTGGGTTTGTCTTTGTCTGCAGCCTGCTTGAGCGTCCTCGCGCAGCCGGCGCCAATCTATGACATTGTGATTCGAAACGGGCATCTCTTGGATGGCAACGGCAATCCTTGGGTCAACGCCGATGTCGCGATCAAGGATGGCCGCTTCGTCAGAATCGGCCGGGTCGAGGGCCGGGGGGCGCGCGAAATCGATGCGCGGGGCGACTATGTCTCCCCAGGTTGGATCGACATGATGGATCAATCGGGCGAAGTGCTGCTCAAGAACGGCTTGGCCGAGAACAAGCTGCGCGAGGGCGTCACCTCCGCGATCGCGGGCGAGGGCGGTACGCCGGTGCCTTCAGCGCAAATCGCCGATTACTTCAAAAAGCTCGAAGCCCAGGGGATCTCGCTGAATTTCGGCTCGTATTACGGCAGCGGGCAGGCGCGTGTGGAAGTCATGGGCGATGTCGCCGGCCACCCCACGGCTGAGCAGTTGGATGCCATGAAGGTGCACGTCGATGAAGCCATGCGCGCCGGCGCCATGGGTATCGCCACGGCGCTGATTTATCCACCCGATAGTTTTCAGAGCACGGAAGATCTGATCGCGCTGGCGCACGTCGCCGCGAAACACGGCGGCATCTATGCCAGCCATATGCGCGATGAGAGCGCCAAGCTGCTGCAGGCCATCGGCGAATCGATCGAAATCGGCGAGAAGACCGGCATCCAAGTCGAAATTTTCCACTTCAAGGGCGCCTATGCGCCGGGCTGGGGGAAACTGGTTCCGCAGGCGGGCGAGCTCATCAACGCGGCGCGCGCACGCGGCGTGAACATCGCCTCCGACATGTAT
>DATNKC010000541.1:0-2698 GCA_035603615.1 Steroidobacteraceae bacterium
CAGCGCATTGCCCTGATCCAGCACGCGCGCATCCACCGCCGTGCTGTCGATTTCCATGCGTTGGGCGAGCGAGGTCAGAGCATGCGCATGGATGTTGGCGCATGCGCCCCTCAGCTTGTGGGCCGCCTTTGCCAGCGCGGCCCGGTCATTTTGCGCGAGCGCGGCGCCGATTTCCGCCAGCTGCTGCTCGCCGCTGGAAATAAAGGCAGCCACCAATTCCTGTGCAAATGCCTGATCGCCGTCCGTGAGGCGCTGAAATTCCCCTAGATCGACCGGTGCTGCGGAACTTAGCGAGCTGTTCGGTCCGCCGACGGCGGCGTGCTCCATGCCAGCCGCATCGGATTTTTCCAGGCCGAATTTCGCGAGGATAGTCCGCAAGCGCTCAACCTCAATGGGCTTGGTCAAGTAGCCGTCCATGCCCGCCGCTTCACACAGTTCCCGATCTCCGGTCATGGCGTTGGCCGTCAGCGCGATAATCGGAATGTGGCCCGAGGTTTCCCATGCACGGATCTTGCGTGTGGCCGTCATGCCGTCCATGACAGGCATTTGCAAATCCATCAAGACGATATCGAATTGCCGCTCCTGGCAGGCAGCCACGCTCTCGGCGCCATTGCTCGCCACCTCCACGGTGCACCCGAGGCGCTCGAGAAATCTCACCGCAACCTTCTGGTTGACGAAGTTATCCTCTACCAGCAGCACGTGTCCGGCAAAGCGCTGCTGAGCCTGCGGTTGCGTCAGCATATTGAGCGTGATCATCGGCTGCGTTTCCATTTGCCACTGCCGCGGGCCGCCGCTCATCACCCGCGCTACCGCATCGATCAATTCCCGCACGCGCACCGGCTTGGTTAGATAGGCGGCGAAGCCGAGAGCCGCCAATCGGGGTGTATCGCCGTGCCGATCCAGCGATGTGAGCATGACCAGTCGAGTATCGGCCAGCTCCGGTATCGCGATGATCCGCTCGCCCAACATCGCCCCGTCCATGTCCGGCATTTGAAAGTCGGTAATGACCATATCGAAGTGCTGGTGCGAGTTCATGTTATTTTGCAATTCATTCAGCGCGGCGACTCCGCCGCCCACGGTGGTTACCGAGTAGCCCGCGTGCTCGAGCTGCGCGCTCAAGACGCGTTGGTTGGTCACATTGTCATCGACAATCAGAATCCGGCCGCCTGCTTCACTGCGAATGCGGCGTTCAGGGCAGACGCTTGCCGCCGGCTTCAAGGGCAGCGTAAAGAAGAATCTTGATCCGACGCCCACTTCGCTGGAAACGCCTATTTCGCCGCCCATCAGTTCGACCAGCTTGCGCACGATGGACAGCCCCAAGCCGGTACCGCCGAAGTGACGGGTCGTCGAGGAGTCAGCCTGTACGAACGGCTGGAATAACAGTTCCAGTGTTTTCTCCGCGATTCCCATGCCGGTGTCGCGAACTTCGAAATAGGTCAGAGGGTTGCCGCCGCTCGACCGATCGCGCACTTCGATGACAATTTCGCCGTCTTTCGTGAACTTGATCGCGTTGCTGACCAAATTCACCAGGCACTGCCGCAAGCGCTGTGGATCGCCGAACACACGCCCTGTGATTTGCGGTTCGACATTGACGATCAACTCCAGTCCCTTCGTGGCTGCCTGGAACGCCATTGCGGAACCGACATCCTCGACATTGGCGCGCAAGTCGAGCTCGAGGGATTCCAATTCCAGTTTGCCGGCTTCGATTTTCGAGAAATCCAGGATGTCATTGATGACGGTAAGGAGGGAATCGGCACTGGAACGAATGGTTTCCGCATAGTCACGCTGTGTGCGGTCGAGAGGCATGTCGAGCAGCAGCCCGGTCATTCCGATGATGCCATTCATCGGGGTGCGAATTTCATGGCTGACATTGGCGAGAAAGTGACTCTTGGCGCGGCTTGCGGCATGCGCGGCTTCTGTCTGTTGCTGCAGCAATTCCGAGGCCACGACTTCCTCGGTGATATCCCAGGAGACACCGAGCAGTCTGGAAGGGGCGCCTTTCTCGTCGAGAATTATTCGCCCGAAGTTCTGCACGTGCACCGTCTCGCCGTCGGCGCCGCGCGCGCGGTAGCGCATGCTGATCCGATCGGACTTCTCGGCGAGCGCCGCCGCAACCGTTGCGCGAAAAACCTGTCGATCCTCGGGCAAGACCAGCTCTTCAATGTGCTCGACGTCGAGATTCTCGGGGGTCCCGCGATAGGTCAAAGCCTCGATCGGATTCTCGAGCCATAGATAGCGGCGCGCGACCAAGTCGAGTTCCCACGAGCAGATCCCGGCGCTTTCGGTGGCGATATTGATGCGATCCACGAGCTGGCGATTTTCGTTCGCACGGCTCTTCAGCATTTCCGTCGTCAGCACGTCGCGAGTGACGTCCCAGGTTACCCCGACGATGTAGCGGACCTGGCCGCGTTCATCGCGCATGATGCGCGCGTAATTCTGCATATGGTGGATTTCGCCGTCGATTCCCTTGACGCGGAACACGTACTCATAGGAATCCAATTGTTTTGCGATCGCCTCGCGCGGCGTCTGCAGCAAAATTTCGCGGTCTTCCGGCAGGATGATGTCCGCGAGACTTCGAAAATAGTCCTTCAACGGCACATGATCCAGACCGAAGCAGGGAGGTCGCGGTCCATGCCAGGAAAAGCAGTCGGATTTGATGTCGAATTCCCACGGCGCGATTCCCGCGGCCTTGGTGGTC
>DATNKC010000542.1:0-9660 GCA_035603615.1 Steroidobacteraceae bacterium
CGGCGCAGAGCGTCGACTTCGTGGGCGGCAAGCTCGATGAGGGCGGTGCGCATGGCGGCCCGGAGACGCTGGCGCTTTCGAAACCCGGCGTGCTGAAGAGCTCCAAGGAGGTGCAGTGGGTGGAATATTCGCCCTGGGCGGCACCCGCGACGACCAATCCCGCATCCGCAACAACAACCCCCGGAACAATCCCCGCGTCGGCAACGACAAACACCGCGGGAAGCAGTGATGCGCAACGACTGTTTCGCGAATCCGTCGCGCGCGGCGCCGCCATTTTTCGCGACCGCACGTTCCTGATCAGCGATTCATCCGGCCTCAATTCCATGAATTTCGGCAACCCCACCC
The DNA here is from genome assembly GCA_035603615.1 of Steroidobacteraceae bacterium. Classification (GTDB taxonomy): domain Bacteria; phylum Pseudomonadota; class Gammaproteobacteria; order Steroidobacterales; family Steroidobacteraceae; genus Bog-1198. Next base: position 346 of record DATNKC010000542.1, read on the forward strand.
GCGACGGCTGTAATTTCTGCCACAACATGACGCGCACCGGCATGGACGTCGCGCCGGGACAGGTCGACTTGGGCACGACCAACGAACCGTTCGCGGATTCCGCGCCGGATCTGCCGCTCTTTAAATTGACCTGCCATGCCGGTGAAACGCCGCATCCGTTTCTGGGTGCGGTCATCTATTCCCATGATCCCGGGTTTGCGCTCACGACCGGACGATGCGTGGATATCGGCAAGATCACCATGCAGTCGATGCGGGGCCTCGCCGCCCGGGCGCCCTACTTTTCAAACGGCTCTGCGCGCACTCTGCGCGACGTCGTCGAGTTCTATAACAGGCGCTACAACATCGGGCTGACGGAGCAGGAGAAGCAGGATCTCACCAATTTGATGAGCGTCCTGTGACCAGTCGAGGCAGCTTCCGTACGATGCGCGTCAAGGGCGCCGTACTTTTCTCGCTGGCGGCGGCGCTGGCCTATGCGGCGGACGCGCCCACTCTGAAGCCTGTTTCATTCATCGCGTGCCCGGTCTATCGAGACACCAACCAGGGCCGAAAATCCGGATGCTGGCTGGCCGATGATCATGAGAGCGGTGTGCGTTACGACATCGGCGGCGGCCGCGCCAAGCCGCAAATCGGGCACGAGGTGCTGGTAGAGGGCGTCGTGGCGAATTCAACCGATGTTTGCGGCGGCGCTGTCCTCGCGCCGGTGTATACGGCGGTCTTGGAAACCCGTTGTCCCGCCGTCATGCTGCCGCCCGAGAACTATCCCGGCCGGGCCTTCCAAGTATCGGCGAAGTCCGTGCTGCCGCCCATGGATGTCGAGCGGCCATTGCCGCCGCCGCCGTATGAATCGCAGCAATGGGTGATCCAGTTTAACTTCCAATCGGACTTCCTCCTGTATCAGTACAGCGAAGTGATATTGGATGCGGCGGCACGCTACATCAAAGCCAGCGGCGCGAAGCGCGTCCTGGTCACGGGATACGCCGCGACGAAGGAGATGCAGGTATCCGGCCACACGCTCTCGGAACCCAGCGCGCTCGCCAAAACCCGCGCCGAGAGCGTCGCCGAGGCGCTGCGGCGCCTGGGCGTGGATCCGCGGCAGATGCATGTCTCATGGCGCAAAGATCCCGAGCCAATCGCCTCGAATGACGGTCTCGAGGAGCCGTCCAAGCGCCGCGTCACGATCCGCGCGGAATTGTAGCGGCGTCATCGCCGTCCCGGCTGTCAGCCGGCGAATTTTAAGGGCACGGACAGTGCGCCGATTTCCGGGAAGCGCGTCTGCACCGGTTCTCCCGCAAGCTCGAAGCTCGGCGCGCACTTGAGCAGCTCTTCGATCGCCACGCGCAACTGCAAACGCGCCAGCGGCACGCCGGCGCAGACGTGCGGGCCCATGCCGAATGCGAGGTGCTCGGCGATATTCGGGCGATCCAACACAAATTGGTCCGCATTTTTGAATACGGCTTCGTCGCGGTTGGCCGAGGCGTACAGCAGTGCGATCGGCTCGCCTTCGGCAATTTCCCGGCCGTTGATGACCACATCGCGATTGGCGGTGCGCGCAAATCCGCGATACGGCGTGTAGAGACGCAAGAATTCCTCGATGGCCTTCGGCATCAAGCTCAAATCCTCGCGCAAAGTTCGCTGCAATTGCGGATTACGCGCAAGATGCACCGCGATGCTGCCGACCACAATCGTGGGCGCGATGATGCCAACCACCAAGACCTGGCGGATGGTGCCGAGAATCATGTCGTCCGGAAACGGCTCACCATCGACCCGGGCGGCCAGCAGCGCCGTGGTGGGATCGGTCGCCGGATCCAGCGGATGCTCCCGGCGCTGATTGATCATCGCGCGGGCGATGTCGTAAAGCTTGAGACTGGTCTCGCGAACCATCTCGCCATTGGCCGACTGCACGGCAATGTTGTAGGCCCGGCCCATGTGCTGCAGGTCCACCACCATTTCCTCCGGTACGTTCATCCACTCTGCAAACACTCGGATGGTCAGGTGGCTGGAGTAGTCGGCGCACACGTCGCAGCGGCCCGCCGCAACCAGCGGCCGCAGCAGGTCCGCCGCGGTTTTTCGAATGATGGGTTCGAGTATGGCGATCCGTTCGGGTTTGAGCAGCGGATTGAGCGCGCGGCGATACGGCGTATGTTCGGGTGGATCCAGATGAAGCGGCGGCCGGCGGCCGGTGAATGCCAGCTTGGGCACGACGTTTTGCTTCGAGGTGATGAACACGTCCGAGGCCACCAGCGCGTCGCGTACGTCTTCATAGCGCGTCAGCGCCCAAAAGCCGCCCCACGCATTGGAATGCGCCACGGGGCAGCGCGCGCGCAAATCGCCGTAGACCCCGTACGGGCTGTCGAAAGTCTCGGGCGTCAGCGGGTTGAAATCTTCAGCGTTCATTAGGCGATGTCCTTTGAGTCAGTGGCGCGGACGAAGTAGCAACTCGTCCCCGTCTATTGCGACCTGGGTGGTAAAGCCGGCCTGTTCGGTGCTCGAGGAAATGAAGGCGGCCACTTCGGCAAATCGCGGATCGCTCGAGTGCAACACGCGCGGCACGCTGTCATCGCCAATCCAGGCGGGTATGAAGCGCACCTGCCACTCACCGCCGTCATTGCCATTGCCTACCAGCTTCGCGATTCCCGTCATCCGCGTAACGGCCGGAAGCATGTAGGTGCTGCCCTGCGTCCACTGCGGATTCAAACTGACGAGATGCTTGAATGAAGCGCTGCGTACGATCGCGGGGTTCCAAACATGCGGCTGCTCGATGGCAAAATTGCCGAGACTGTAAAAAATCGGACGGCCGCGGTAGAACTCGATACCCTTCAGCAGGTGCGGATGATGTCCCAGGATTGCATCGGCACCGGCGTCGATGGCCCGATGCGCAATCTCAATTTGGTAGTCGGCAATGCTGACCGGCACCATATGGATGCCCCAATGCACCGATAACAGCACCGTACGTGCGTGTTCGCGCGCGGCGCGAATGCCTTCGAGAAGCGCTTCCAGATCATCACGATCGGCGAAAGTCCGAATTCTGGCGGCGGTGCCGGGCTGATCGGGCTCAATTTGCTGGTAAGCGGTGTGGACTCGCAGCGGTGCGCACCCTGCCCTGTCCGTGTCGGCCGCGTACCCTTCCGGCAAAATTGAGCTCGCGGCAAACACCGCGACTTTCGATCCCGCAGCATCCAGCATTGCAGGCCGGCGCGCGGCCGCCAGATCCTGTCCGGCGCCGCAGACGGCAAGTCCGGCGTCGGCGGCGTGCTGCAAGGTATCGGCAAACGCATCGTAGCCGTAGTCAAGACAATGGTTCCCGGCGAACGAAACCACATCGATCCCGGCAGTTTTGGCCGCCAGTGCCATGGCTGGCGGCGCGCGCATCGCGAGTTTGGCGTTGGGCACGGCGGCGCCGCGCTCGGAAATTGTGGTTTCGAGCTGCGCAAAACAGAGGTCCGCCTGTTTCAATGTCTCGGCACAGCCTGAAAACATCGACACGCAGTCCGGCCTTTTCACGCCGACATCGCCGCACGCCAGGAGAGTGGTCATGGGGTCGCGGCGTGCGGCACGCGGCCGGCGCTCAGAAGGCGGCGAATGAAACTCACGAGCACCGCGGCAATCAACAGAATGCCGGCGATCAGCATGGTGGGGCCGGTAAACCCGCCGGTCTGTTCGCGCACATACCCGACCAGGTGAGGAATCACCAAGCCGCCGGAACTTCCGGCAATGTTGATGGCGACGGCGGCGACCGCGAAGGTGGCAGGCTTCAAAGCGGAAGTCGGCAGCGCCCAAAACGCACCTTGTGCGGCCCCAAGGCCGAGACCCGCCAAGAACAGCATTATCAATCCCGCAATGCCTGGGCCCAATAGCAACGCGCTCAGCATCGCGAGCGCGGACAGAACCGCCGGCACACTGATGTGAAAATAGCGCTCACCGGTCTTGTCGGAATGTTTTGAATTGAAGTAAGTGCCGATCATCGCGCCCAACCACGGCAGCGCGTTCACGAAACCGATTTGCAACGGAGTCAAGCCCGACATCTGTCGAATCATCTGCGGCAGCCAAAACATGATTCCGTAGGCGCCCGAGAGCAGACAAAACCACAACAGCGCCGAGGCCCAGATCATGGGCTCGCGCAAAATGCGCCAATCGTTGCGCTGCCCGCGGCGTTCGCGATTGGCGGCATTGCGCTGCAGCCAACCTTGCTGTTCCGCGCTGAGCCAGCGAGCCTCTTCCGGTCTGTCAGGAAAATAAAACCACGCCGCGACACCTAAGGCCACGGCCGGCAGCGCCTCCGCGATCAGCATCCAGCGCCAACTCGGCAACCCCAACGGCGCCGGCATGCTCATGAGCCACCCCGACAGCGGACTGCCGATCACCAGCGAGAGCGGGATGGCGAGCATCGGCAGCGCAAAGGTCGTCGCACGTTCGCGCTCCGTGGCGAACTGACTCAAATAGAGAACGATACCGGGAGCCAATCCGCCTTCGGCGAAACCCAGCAGCACACGCAGGACATAAAACTCCGGCGGTGAGCGGACAAAGGCAATGCCTGCGGCGCAACAGGCCCACACGACCGCACACAGCGCCATCCAGCGACGCATGCCGATTCGCTGCAACAGCAGCACGCTTGGAAACTGGCCGGCGAGAAAGCCCAGAAAGAGGATTCCGGCGCCAAAACCATACTGAGTCGGCGTGAAACCCAGATCCTTGTTCATTTGCAGCGCCGCGAAACTGATGTTCACCCGATCCAGCGAACTGAGAAGCATGAACAGAATCGTGGGCAGCGCCAGGCGCACCATCACCTTGGCTCCAATTCCGCGCTGCAATTCTTTTGCTTCAGTCATGTTGAGGCCTCGAGGGGTCGCGTATAAGCTCAACATGTAAGCGATTGCATTTCAAGCCCAACTTGCACGATCGACGGAGGTTTTGAGCCGATGACGGGTGAAACGGGGCACTCGCTCAGTGCGCGGGTGGCGAATCACGTGGCGCACAGCCGCTTCGAGAGTTTGCCGCACGCCACCATCGCCGCCGCCAAGCGCGCGATCTTGGACGGGGTGGGCGTTATGTTTGCGGCGAGCGGTATCAGCGAGGATATCGTGCCGTTCGTCGAACTTGCACGCTCCGTGGCCGGCGCGCCGCAGGCCACGATCATCGGATTTAAAGAACGGGTTGGCGCGCCGATGGCCGCACTCGCGAATGGCGCCATGGCGCATGCACTGGACTTCGAGGATGCCTTTGATCCGGCGCCCTGCCATCCGAATGCATCGCTGCTGCCTGCTCTCTTGAGCGCGGCGGAATCTCGCTCACCGATCAGCGGTCGCGAGTTCATCGTCGCGGTCGCGACCGGCTGCGACTTGGTCTGCCGAATGGCCTTGTCCTTACGCCAGCCCCTGGAATCGGGCGGCTGGTATCCGCCGCCCATTTTGGGCGCCTTTGGTGCGACCGCGGCGGTATCGCGTGCGCTGCGCTTGAACCCTGCGCAAATCACCGACGCATTCTCGTTGCTGCTTTGTCAAAATACCTGTCCCGGCGAAATCAAGCACAGTCCGGAAACGGTGATTCGCGCGATTCGCGAAGCCTTTCCCGCGCAAGCCTCGCTGTTGTCAGCGCTGTTGGCTGAGCGCGGCGTGAGAGGATTTGCTCATCCTCTGGAGGGACAAAACGGCTTTTTTGCCTTGTATGCATCAGGCCGCTACGAGCCTCGCGACATTACCGAGGGGTTGGGTGAGCGCTTTTGGATCGAGCACTTAAGCTTCAAAAAATGGCCCTGCTGCCGCGGCACCCACGCCTACATCGAAGCGGCTCAGACGCTACGCCGAGTGCATGGTTTTGCGGCGGCCGACATCGCTGAGCTACGGATCTTCGGCGGCGCGCTGCAGCGCATGTTGTGCGAACCCGAGGCCCAAAAGCGGCGGCCACAGACCATCATCGATGCCAAATTCAGCCTGCCATTTACACTTGCGGTGGCATTGAGCGACGAAGAAGTGACGCTCGGCAGCTTTACGCCGGAGAGAATGGCCGAACCGTTGCTGCTGTCGATCGCCGCCAAAACCTGTTTCGAGTTCCGCCAGGAGATATCGCAACCCGCTGCGGGCGAGATCTGCATGACGCTGAATGACGGCAGAGTACTGCGTCAAAGCATTCCTCACGCCCTCGGCGATCCCACGCGTCCGCTCAATGACGCATCGCTTAGGGCTAAATTTATCGACTGCACCCTGCATGCGGCGCTACCGCCGACCCGCCACGCCGCCGAGGCACTGGCGGATCGAATTATGAATTTAGAACGGGAGCCGGACGTCGGGGCGTTGCTCGGCTGATTCATCAGAGATTATTTGACGCCGCGCCGGCCCAGTCATACAAATCCATCGGTGCGCTTTTCGGTGTGCTTGCTGCGAAATTGCGTGGGTCGTTGACATCGCCGCGCCCGCGGTAGCGGGATTGAACGGGGTAAGCGAACACCGGTCGGCTGCGCGAGCCGCCCTCCTTGAGCAAGGCCGTCGCCATCACAGAGTCAGGCGCGTGCCCAAGCTCCACCCAACTCACGAGCGCCCCCAAGAGGTCTTCCTCGTATGGCACGTACCCTCCGGCGCAATGATAGACGCCGGGAATGAGGAACATGCGTGCGAAGCTGCGCGCCGCTTCGAAACCGCCAACTTCGCGGCTCAGCCGATAATAATAGTCGGGTAATCCGTAAGCACCCGCCGCCGGATCGGCAAACCCCTGCCAAAGAATGAGCTTCCCGCCGCGCTCACGAAAGCCGCGAAGATCGGTGCTGCGGGCATCGTACAAGGCACCACGACGGCTGAGCTCGGCGAAAGTTTGCGCGTCGAATCGCCACGCCTGCACCGATGCGGCAGAGTCCGGCGCGTGCTGGAAGATCATGTTTTGTACGGCATCGTCGAACATCGCGGCGCCCATGATGGGCAGAGCGTATCGCTCAACCCAGCTCAGTTCGGAGCCGTAAGGTTCACCGCCGTAGAATAAATGCCGGCCGTTCTCATCGACCGGACCCGCATATAGCTTGCGGGCGACCTCGGCTTGAGAGGCGGTCAGGCACTGTGGCGGAGATTGCCCGCCACGGCACACCAACGTACCGGGGTCGAAATGGCACAGGCGCGGATCATCGAGCTGCCCGTCTTTCACGCCGTCGAGCGCATCGCACGCCTTCATCACCGCGGCGTGCAGCAGCGTCACCGCGGGTAGGTCCAACACCAGCGAGCCTTGTGCGTCGCGTCCCCAGCGAGCCTCCCAGATAAATCGCTCCATGGCTTCGGCAATGGCAAATGCGGGCGAGCCCGCGATGACGCCGTTGAAATCCGCGGGGTAGCGCTGCGTCTCCATCATCGCCTCGCGGCCGCCGTCGGAACACCCCTGAAAATACGAAAATTCCGGCGTTCGACCGTAGTAAACAGACATAATCGCCTTGGCGGCGACCGAGAACGCGTGGGCCGCTCGAAACGCGAAGTCCTCGCGTACCGACTGACCGCCGAGGGCCCACACACCATCTCCGCCGGAGTGACCCGAGTTCTCGAAGCCGACAGCGAAGCTGCCCGCGTACGCGACTTGAATATCGCAGCGAGGCGCCACGCCGCTCAGGATGACTCCGCAGTTGCCGCCGCATCCCCCTTGCAGATACCGTCCGGTCCACCGCGTCGTGGGCAGCCGCAGTTCGAATTGAATCGTTGGCGCGACGTAGCCCTTCACCAAACAGAATTCGGCTCGCTCCGCCGTCGCCGCTTCGGTGGCCGCGGATTGCACACGCGTCGGCGCCTCGGCCACGGTTGAGAAGTCGTGCTGCACGAGTTTCGCGCAATCAAGAATGGGCATGACCGCGCTCCGATCCGGGATCGGCACCCTCTGCACCGATGCCGAGGCCAAGCCGGCTTCAGGCGACGCCACCCGACCGGGCGCGCCCATGGGCACGAGAAAGATGATTAGCAATCCAGTGCGACATGCAGCGCGACTCATGTGGGTTCCTCAAAATTTGCATGCGCCTGCGCCGCTGCAAGCAATAGCTCAGCGCCCTCGGGGAGTATCCAGCGATCCGCAAGCAAGCGCTCGATGTCTGCCCGCACCCGCGCCTGGTAGGCTGCCTTTCCGCCGTACAGTGCCTGCGAAACTGCCCCGGGGAACGGCTCCGTGTAGCCGAACAACACACAGGCGTCGGTCGAGCCCACGGCATATTTTGCGATCGGCACTGAAACTTGCGGCAGGCGCACGCCGCCTTGCGCATTGCCTTTGTCGTCAAGAAGCGTGGAGCCATCGCCATTGGTTTCAATGAATACAGAGGATGGCGGCGCTCGCTTCAGATCAAGCCACTGATACATGTTCGAAAACATCGCGGCCTGGACCAGGTATAGCGGGTAGTCGTTGGGGAGCGATCCGGCTGGAAATCCCTGCCGGCAATCGGCCGCGGAGAAATGCGGCTGCCCGGGCGCGGGCGGCAGTTTTATCGCCGCGGGCGGCTTGGCTGCGTCCGCCGGGGGCGGCACCGCGACGTGGGACGCGCCCGCGATTTCGTAGTGCCGGTAGCGCGCATCGTCCGGCCGCCGATTCTTGAGTCCACCGAAGCCGTTGTAGTCGCTTTGGGTATTGAGCCGCATCACCGGCACGTCGAGCGGCCGCACGTATTGCGCGTCGGCCATGGGCAGGTAGGCGTCGAAGATATTGCGCCCGTCGCCCAGCTTCGCCTCCTGGTGATGGTAATTGGCGAATGTCGCGGTCGCGACGCCGGTGTACGAATAACCCGTCAAGAGCAGGTGGCGGACGCGGTAGCCTTGCAGCGGGCTCCCGACGCCTCCGTTCTTGATTGCGGCGCCGGTCTGCGCGAGCATGCCCCAGAGCTGCGTGGCGTCTTCGAAGTGCAACGCACCGTAGCGCGGAGAATCGGCCGCTCTTAGACCCGCCATCGTCAGAGGATGCTGCACGCCCACGTAAATATCTCCGTGGGCGCTGAAGAAACTATGCAGCGAGTTCCACATCAAGCTGCTGCCGCCGCCGGTGGGATGCAGACTCTCCACGATGACTTTGCCGCTGAACCGCTGCTTGCTGCGAGGCCGATAAACAATCAACCGCGTGGTGAAGGGCCGAGCGGCCCGTAAGACCTCGCGGGTAAAGGCCCGAGCCCCCAGATCTTTGACGTTATCGCGTGAGGCCACGTCCGCGGCATCTGCCATCGAAACAGGCCGATACACATTGGCGCTGCCCGAGAGAAAATATTCCTCGGCCACATAGTCAATGCCGCCAACATCCCAAACCATGAGCCCACGCTCGAGGGTATCGGGCAACGGGCCGGTGAGATTGGCATTGCGCCCGTGTGCCGCGAGGAGCCAG
>DATNKC010000543.1:0-2204 GCA_035603615.1 Steroidobacteraceae bacterium
TCGCTGACACTGGATGTGCCGGTGCGAGCCGTGCGTTACGATACCGATGCCTACTACGTCAATGGCACGCCGACCGACTGCGTGCACTTGGCGATTTCAGGGTTGTTCGATTTCGAGCACGACATCGTGGTCAGCGGCGTCAACGACGGCGCGAATCTGGGTGATGACACGCTCTACTCCGGTACCGTCGCTGCCGCCGTCGAAGGCCGATTTCTGGGCCTGCCTGCCGTCGCGGTTTCACTCTGCCTGACGTCGGACAGCCCGCGTAATTTCGCGAGTGCGGCGCGGGTGGCCGCGCAACTCGTGCAGCGTGTCGCGCAACATCCTTTGCACGGTTCGGAGGAGGGCCCGGTCATCCTGAATGTCAATGTCCCAGACCTGCCGGACGGGCAACTACGCGGCATCAAGGTGACGCGACTCGGGAACCGGCACCGTGCGAAACCCATCGTCAGGGCGCAGGACCCGCGGGGCCGCGAAGTGTATTGGGTGGGAAATGCCGGCGCGGGCCAGGACGCAGGTCCGGGCACGGATTTTCACGCCGTGGCGGAGGGGTACGCTTCCGTCACGCCGCTGCAAATTGATCTGACGCGGCATTCCGCACTGATCGATCTCAAACGATGGCTCGAGATTGAGTAATTTTATGGAAGGCCCGCGTCTCAGCGGTATCGGCATGACTTCGGCGCGAACACGCGAGCGCCTGGTGCAGCGATTGCAGGAGCAGGGTATTGCCGATCAACGAGTCCTGGATCGGGTCCGCAGCGTGCCCCGGCATCTATTCATGGATGAGGCATTGGCGAGCCGTGCCTATGAGGACACGGCACTGCCGATCGGTTTCGGCCAGACCATCTCACAACCTTTCGTCGTGGCAAAAATGACGGAGGCGCTGCTGGCGGCGGGAGAGGCGCCGCGGGTGCTGGAAATCGGTACCGGATGCGGCTACCAGACGGCTGTGCTTTCGCCGTTGGTGACCGAGATTTACAGCATCGAAAGAATTGCTCCCTTGCTGGGGAGGGCGCGGCGCACGTTGCGTGAGCTGCGAATTCGCAATGTCAACTTTCGCCATGACGACGGGAGCATCGGCTGGGCGGCTCGTGCGCCCTTTGACGGCATCTTGCTGACAGCCGCACCGCACACCGTGCCGCCGGCACTCTTCGAGCAGCTGAAGACGGGCGGTCGGCTGATCGCGCCGGTAGGGCCTGAGGGAAAACAGGAACTGTTCCGCTACACGAAGGGCGAAACCCGCATCGACCGCCAGTCGCTGGGCGCGGTGAGCTTTGTTCCGCTGGTCTCAGGATTGCAGCGTTAGGAGCTTGATTTGCGCTCTGGGGCTCTGCGGCCTGTTGCTGCAGGGCTGCGCGGATACGGCGGGCACTCAGGAAATGTATGTGGTAAGGCCACAGGACACCGTCTACAGCATTGCCTGGCGGTATGGTCTCGATTTTCGCGACCTGGCGCGCTGGAACAATATAGGAAGCGACTTTCGTATTAGGGTGGGGCAAACGCTGGTCTTGACACCTCGGCGCTCTGCAGTAGTCACATCCAGGCCTGCGCGCGTGCTGCCGCCGTCGAACGCGCCAACCCGCCTCTCGCCAAGTGTGGCAGCCCCCGGTGTGGCGGCGCCAGGATGGAACTGGCCCACGGACCGATCCGGCGTGCCGCAGACAGTGCCGAGCGGCGGAATACTCCTGTACGGACAGTTGGGTCAGGATATTCGTGCGGCCTCAGCGGGGCGGGTCGTCTACACCGGCAGCGGCATTCGAGGTTACGGAAATCTCATCATCATCAAGCATGGCGAGAACTTGCTTTCCGCTTATGCGCACAATCGCGAATCGTTGGTGCGTGACGGGCAGGAGGTTGCCGAAGGCGAGGTGATCGGACACATGGGCGAGGGGGCGCCAGGGAAGCCCGTGTTGTATTTTGAAATTCGACGCAACGGCAAACCGATCGATCCGCTCGGTTTTCTTGCGCGTGTAAAGTAAGATCTAGATTATGTACGTAACTATTTGAATATGTTAAATATTCAATATTAATTTAAATTGTCGGGGACTTGCGACAGGGAATTTCGTATGTTTTACTGCGACGCGTCGGGAAGATCCATTGCGGGGCGCTAGGCTTACACGTTTAATCAAAAAACAACAACAAGATCAATTAGAAGAAGAATATTTCTCGATAATAGTTTGATTGTGTATTTCGCTTATCGCCCT
>DATNKC010000544.1:0-6625 GCA_035603615.1 Steroidobacteraceae bacterium
CGATGGCACCTTTCATGAAGTCGCGGGCCCGTACCGCATCGCATTCCGTCAAGATTCGGGGCGGCTGTTGTTACTCGATCCCACGGGTTCAGAACCACTGGAGAGACGGGGGTTCTTCGCGGGCACACTGTGGCTGTTGGCTATTCTTGTGCTCGTGCACCTCGCCGCGCTGGCGGGTTCGATTCAGGCGGTGAGCGATCTGCGTGCCCGCCACCGGCGCGCGCGCGCGGTCGCGGGCACTGAGCTGTGGGGCATCGCGCAGCGGCTGTGGGGCGTCGCGCCACTGCTGTGGCTCAGCGGCCTGGTGGTAGCGTGGATCGCCATGACGCCGTGGCTCGGAGACTTGGATGCGCTCGTCACGCAATATCCTGGAGTACTGTTTCCGGCGGCTTGCTGGCTGTTCTTGCTTGCCGCCATCGTCACCGTGTGCGGCTTATTATTCCTTGCCGCAACGAGACCGCGCTGGCCCCGGCGTCGCTGGTTCTTAGCCAGTATTTCAGCCCTGATATTCGTCGCCGCTGCGGCCACCTTTCTCCAGTGGGGGCTTCTGGGATTCTCGGGCTGGTAAGTATGGGCATCAAACGATGGTCTCTGAATCCTAACGCGCATCGTCGCGCAACAACGAGCGAGGAGCGGCGCATCGTTTCGCTGCAATCCGCTACGCAGGCGCTCGTTGAAATTCGGCGATGGTCGGGCTACGCGCCGACGCCGCTTCGCGACTTAGGCGCCCTGGCGGCGCAGCTTGGCGTTCACGAGATTCACTACAAAGATGAATCCACACGTTTCTCGCTGGGCAGCTTCAAGGCACTCGGCGGAGCGTATGGCGCCGCACGACAAGTACAACGGATGCTACGCCAGCGAAACGGCCAGGATGTTTCTATCAGCGAACTGTTTACCGGCCGTCACGCCCGGGAAATTCAAGACATTACCCTCTGTTGTGCGACCGACGGCAATCACGGCGTCTCGGTTGCATTTGCCGCGCGAAGGATGAACTGTCGCTGCACTATTTTTATGCACGAGCGCGCCTCGAACGCCCGCGAGAATTTGATGCTCGATCTCGGAGCGACTGTTCATCGGACGCCCGGCACCTATGATGATTCGGTTCGCATCGCGCGCGAAGCGGTCGGGAATCCAGGGTGGGTCCTGATTGCCGATACAACCGTCGAGACCTTCGAACAGGTGCCCGCCGAGGTGATCCAAGGCTACACGGTGATGCTTCTGGAGGTTCTGGATCAAGATCCCGATACTCTCCCTACCCACGTGTTCGTTCAGGGCGGTGTGGGTGGATTAGCGGCCGCCGTGGCTGGCTTCCTCGCCGAGCGCTTCGGTGAACATCGTCCCACGGTGATTATCGTCGAGCCGGAAACAGCTGCATGCCTCCTGGCAAGTTCGAACGCGGGCAGGGCTTCACGTATCGAGGGCAACTTGCACACCATCATGGGCATGCTGGAATGCGGCGAGGCCTCGTCGATCGCGTGGACGATTCTCAAACAGCGCGCAGACGCCTTCATCACCATCGACGATGAAACCGCAGTGCAGACGCACGCTTTCCTGACTCAGGGCAACGCCGGCGAGACGCTGGATGTGGGTTATTCCGGCGCCGCCGGAGTTGCGGGGTTGATGGCCGCGATAACCGATCCAGAACTCGCGGCGGCGCTGCGGCTGGACAAGGCCAGCCGCATCCTGACCTTTGGCACGGAAATGGGAGACGGCGGCCGGGAGAGTAACCTCACTCGAACGGCGAAACCACAGTATGAAAACAGGTTGAAGGGAGAGTGACGGCGATGAAAACAATCAGCTCGCGACCCCGAGAGCCGGGGCGATGCTCGCTGAGCGCAATATCCTTTTTGCACCGGATTTCGTCCTCAATGCCGGCGGCGTCATCAGCGGCCTCGAGGCGGCCTCGAGCATGCCCGGTCGCAAGCCGGTCACCTTCGCTCCACTGGACGAACGCCTCGAGGCGATCCACGACCGGCTAAGCGAAATCTTTCGTCGCTCCCGCGCCGAGGGGCGGCCGCCGGAAGTCACCGCCGAGCAGATGGCCCGAGAGCTAATCGGCCGCTGAAGGCGCCACTGAGGCGTACAATAAAGTTCTTTCGCCGCCGGAGATAGCTCATGGATATGCGAATTATCGGCTTTGTCTCGTTGGCGTTTCTGCTCACCTGCGGTACCGCGCAGGCGGCGCAGTGGGTTTCGGTCGGTAAGACCAGCAATGAAAAATTGGAAGCCTTTGTTGATTTGGGCAGCATTCGTGTCAGCGGATACGTCTATAGCGCGTCGTTTAAATATGTTTATGCGGCACGCAGCCAGAAAGACGAACGCGTAAACAAGTGGGACAAGGTGTCGTTCGGCCAAGAGTCATTTAACTGTGCCGACGAAACAAGTCGCATTGAGGCATTCGATCTGTACTATGAAGACGGTACACACTCGAGCGAGCCTGCAGCGCTGTTGCCGAGTTCTTGGACGCCGATTGGACCGAACACATTGCGGGACTTTGAGAGGCGGTACATCTGCGCACGGGTGCCAAAATAGAATCCTCGCACCTAGTCTCCGTCGCCAGGGCGGTGACGGCGACACCGTCTAGTGCGCGGTGCCACCCGCCTGCGCCAACGCCGGCCCGGTGAATTCGGCTTCGATGGACACGTCGATCAAATCGCCGACACCCATCGTCGTGCCTGGAGCAGGCACGTAGGCTGTCATGCCAAAATCTGAGCGCTTGAACGAGCCATGGGCAGAAAATCCCACGCGCGCGTGCGGGTCCATGTTCGGCATCCCGGCATAGCCACCATTGAAGGTTCCGGTCAGCACAATGGGTCGCGTCACGCCGTGAAGATCCAGAGTGCCTGAGATTTCCATCGACTTCTCCCCTGTCATCCGCACCGACTGTGAACGGAAAACAATCTTCGGATACTTTGCCGAGTCCAGAAATTGCGGACCCTGCACGATGCCGTCGCATTGCGGCGGCGCGTCATCCAGCTCGAGGGATTTAGCGTCAATGGTTGTCACGACTCGCGCCGCGTCGGGTTTGGCTGGATCAAACGTCAGTTGCGCATCGAAGCGGCTAAATCGCGTGGTGTAAGTGGAAAAGCCGAGGTGGCTCACACGCAGCAGCAGGCTGGCGTGGGACTTGTCGAGCTGATACTGACCCGCCGGGGCCGCCGCCAGAGCCGGCATGGCGGGCGGCGCCGCCGATTCAGCGGCCGATGCGCTGCCGCCCACGATGCTCGGAAGCGCCAGCGCAGCGCCAACGATTAGACCGGGAACCTTTCGCATTGCCTTGACCTTCATCGTTGATAACTCCGGTGAGATTAAATGGGTTAGATGTTATTTAGTCAAAAAACGCAAGACATGGCCGCACGGCTCGCCGCGTTCTACCGAGAATCTATCACGCGGGCTGGCAGCGCGGCATCCAGCAGCCGACGAGGCTCGGGACAAAGGGTGGCCCAGTTAAGGATTGCTTGCAGGCGTGATGCACGCCCTGTGGTCTACGACCGCGCCGAGGCGTCGAAGTGTTTAGCGTCGAGCAGCAGTGTGCTGACCGAAACTTCTTTTTTGGACGATTTCATCGGCCTCATACCAAATGGAGTCGCGTGCATACGACGCCATTGTCCCGGCGGCAGCCCCGTCGCATTACGAAAAAGATTGGCGAGGCGCGATTTGTTTCCAAAGCCGCATTCCGCCGCGACCTTCCTGAGGCTGTCCTCGGACATCAACAAGCGCCTTTGGGCACGGGCAATGCGTGCGCGCATCACGTACTGATAGGGCGTGCAGCCAAAGCGCTTCTTGAACAATCGGAAGAACCGATTTGGGGTCAATTGCACCGCCCGAACCAGATCCATCACCCTGATTGTGGAATGCAAATGCGCGGCAATGTACGCCCGGAGGGTGCGTGCTTGCCATGGCGCCATAGTCTCGCGACCAGACCGCATCGCCTCATTGACCGCAAGCGATTCATCAGCGCTTGCGACGGCCGTGACTCCTACGCTCGGGGTCATTCTTGCTCTCGCTTTGCCTTCTGCACGACTGGTGGATGTCGGTTTGCGTTCGGCGCCACGTCATCGTCGTCGTGATCCGAGAGTGAGGACCCGGGCGCATACCTAACAAGGACCAGGTCTTGCGCCACGCGCCAAAGCGCATAAACCGAAAAGGCAGCCCAGCACATCACCAGCGAGATGGCGATTAAAACGCGCATAGCGATGATAGCTTGATCGTCATTTCGGCTATTCTCCGGCAGTTAGCTAGTCTTCATCGGTCGGAGACAGTCTTTCGCGACACATTAATTGTTCACTTACCGCGATGATCTGCTGATCGTTGGTGAGCACAACTTGACCCACCGCGAAGTCACGGGTCCACGAACTCACCTGCCCATAATGTGTCCCGGCCGGTAGCGCCGCGCTCAACACGGACTCATGCGCATCCAGCAATTCAACCAATAAGTGCCGGGTTGATGCACGACCACGAAGTAGTTCAGAGAACCGGGCGCGATCAAGAAAATCGCGGGCGAATGGACCGCCGGCACCATTGAGCGCGCGTATGCGATCAATCAGAACGTCGATGAGGTGGATCTGTTGCTTGCAATGGGCGTCGAATAACTGACGTAATCGACGGAATTGAACAGCCGCGGTTTGCCAGCGGGCATTCCTATACAAGTCGCGCAAGTGAATCGAATGAGCAAGCAATTCTTGAAGAACTTCAACAGTTTTCCAAGACTCGCGTCTGTTTGCCGTCGAGTCTGGGCTTTTAGGTGCGTCAATCACTAGGCTGTTGCTGGCAACTTGCATTTCTGGCTCCTTCTCGGTGCTCCGCAAACTCACGCTCAATGCTGATTTTCCATCAGAGCCTCAGCGAATATCTTGTACAGTCAAGTTGGAAGTTGCATATTCGTGGCTTTCATATCGGCCGCTTTTTAGCCCGTGACCTTGATCAATTGACGCTGTGACCGCCGTCGACGTTCAGAATATGACCGGTAATGAATGACGCCTCGTCCGAGGCCAGAAAGACTATTGCGTTGGCCTGCTCCTCAGAGACGCCGAGGCGAGCCATCGGAACCTGAGTCACAAGAGCCGCTTTATTTTCCGGCGTGTGCGTAAAGCGGGTCAACATGCCAGTGTCCACGGGACCAGGTGCTACGGCGTTCACGCGGATACCCGACTTGACGATCTCGAGCGCCACTGACTTGGTGATCCCCTCTACGGCATGCTTCGCAGCAACATAAACAGACGCAAGCGGCGCGCCCTTGTGGCCATAGGTCGAGGAGATATTGACGATATTGCCGCTGCCCTGATTTTCCATGACGCGCACTTCGTGTTTCATGCTTAAAAGGACGCCGAGAACATTTGTATCGAATGTCGCAGCGTAGCTTTCCGCCGTTTGGTCGGTAATGGGACCCACCTGCCCTTCGGTGGCGGCATTGTTCACCGCAACATCAAGACGCCCAAACCGGGCGACGGTCTTGTCGACGGCATTGCGGATATCCTCTTCCTTGCGAACATCAGTGTTGATGAACTCAGCCTCCGAACCCAAGGATCGGAGTTCCTTCACGAGCGCCTTGCCGGCCTCATCACGACGGCCCGCGATGACCACTTTTGCCCCCTTCTTGGCGAAGGCGACAGCGGCGGCGCGCCCGATGCCGGTGAGTCCACCGGTAATCAAAACAACTTGACTGCTCATTTCTTCAATCTCCTAGGTTGAGCCGCCGAAAATCGGCCGGCGTTTGGTTGCGGAAGTGTCCTCGCTGCATTGGCAGCGCCCAAGATCGCTGACTTCACCGACCTCATGTGCGCTCCTGGCTCAGAGCTTCGAGCCGCCGTCAACGGGAATCGTGGCGCCGGTGATCCACCTCGCTTCCTCTGACGCGAGAAAGACGACGACAGCTCCAATGTCATCCGGCTGCGCTATGCGCTTGAGCGCTTGCATGCCAAGTGTCGCTTCGCGTCCGGCCTCCGTCTTCGTAAAGCTCGACATTTCGGTTTCGACCACGCCAGGCGCAACGGCATTGACGCGAATACCCTTCGGGCCCAGCGCCGCTGCGAAGTGCTTGATCATCGTGGCGACGGCACCCTTGGTCGTCGCGTATGCCGAGAGATTGTCCAGCGCGGCGCGCGCCGCAAGCGATGAAAGCAGTGTGACGTTGCTGTCCTTGCACATAATGGGTAGCAGCTGTTGCACCAAAAAGTAGGGAGCGCGCACGTTCAGCGCGTAGAGCTTGTCGAAGTCGTCGACCGTCGTTTGCAAGATGGAAGACGGACCGGAAATGCCCGCATTCGCGACCAGAATATCCAGCCGCGCGCCGACGATTGCCCGAACCTGCTTTGCCAATTCGTGCGGGCCGTTTTTCGCGGCCAAATCCGCCACCAGCTTTTCCGCGCGTCCGCCGAGACGGCGAATGTCCGCTGCAACGGCATCTGCTTCCTGCTCCGCGCGTGCATAGTGGACCAACACTTGCGCGCCTGCCTTGCCGAGCGCGAGAGCGCTGGCGCGCCCGATGCCGCGCGATGCGCCGGTGACTAGGGCGGTTTTTCCGAAAAGGCTCTTCAAAATCCGATCTCCTTCTTGGAGACAGCGTTGTTCATGTGTCTCGATTTCATTCGGACAAGAACATGGATACGTGACGCACAAAGAGCTC
>DATNKC010000545.1:0-7869 GCA_035603615.1 Steroidobacteraceae bacterium
GGCAAACTCGTCGACGATGCCACCGTTCTTGGCATGATTCGCGAGCGCCTACGTCAACCGGATGCCGTCAATGGCTTTATTCTGGATGGATTTCCGAGAAACATCGCGCAGGCCGAGGCCTTGCAGAAAATGCTCGCCGACTTGGGCACTCCGCTGGAGGCGGTAGTGCTCCTCAATCTCGATTTGAAGATTCTGTTCAAGCGTCTCACGGGACGCAGGATCTGCGAAAACTGCAACCAAGTGTTCAACATCTACACCTCGCCGCCCGGCATGTTGACCGAGAAGTGCGGCGACAAACCGCACCGACTGATCCAGAGAGAGGATGACAAGGAAGAGGTTATTGGCAAGCGGCTGGATGTTTATGAGGCGCAGACCAAGCCCTTGATCAACCATTATCGGCAAGAGGGTCTGTTGCGTGTGGTGGATGCCGACGCCGACATGAACACGGTGTTCAAAAATATTCAGGAGGCCATCGGCACGCCGCCGAGCCCCTAGCCGACTGTCGCGCGCTGCTGAGCCGTATCGCCGAGGGTCGCCAGCAGTCGAGTGCCGATCTCCTGCAATCGCCAGCCCGTGAGCGCATGGGTGTCGCGCTTGCCCATGGCGAGGGCCTTCAGCTCGCCGCGCGGCGCCAATACCTCGGCGCTCACCTCGAGCTCTGCCGCGCGCGCATCCACGGTTTTGCTTAAAGTATCGAGCAGCGCTTTCTGCTCAGGTGTCGGCCGCGAATCCTGCACCGGCGCCAAATCCTGCAAGTCGGCGGCGGAGGAAATCGCGAGCGCATTGAGCAGGGTGGCCGCAAATCTTTCGTTCATGGGCTCCACTGCCTCGAGCGCCGCAGCCGTGGCGGGATTGGCGTGTGCGATGGAAAAAACCGCGGCATCCGACAGAATCCACGCGCGCGGTAGATCGCGCTCGCGCGCCAGCTTCTCACGCCAGACGGCGATGGCTCTGGCGCGGGCGCGCGGCTCAGGCGCGAGCTGGCCGATGCCGCGCAGCCGCTCCCAAGCCAGTGCCGGATCCGGTTCGTACAGCCGGCGTTCCTCGAGCTCCGCGCAATCTTCGCGGACCCAGTGCTCTCTCCCGAGCTTCTGCAAACGTCCGCCAAGCTCCGTTGCGATGGCGTCCAGATACAACACATCGTCCGCCGCATACTCCAACTGCGCCGGCGTGAGCGGGCGCTTCGACCAGTCGGTGCGCGTTTGTCCCTTCGGGATGGTGACATCGAGCAATGTCTTGACCAGTTCTGCGTAGCCGACTTGGGGTTTCATGCCGATGCATGCCGCTGCGATCTGCGTATCGAAAACCGGCGAGACCACCTGCTTGGCCGTTAGGTAGACCGCCTCGAGATCCTGGCGCGCGGCATGGATGAGCTTGCGCACATGGGGTGCGGTCAAAACCGGCATCAAGGCGTCGAGACTGTTGATCCGCAGCGTATCGACGCACCAGATTTGTCCCGCGGCGCGCAGCTGCAGCAGGCACAACTTCGGAAAAAACGTGCGCTCGCGCAAAAATTCGGTGTCAAGGCCGATCTCAGGCTGCGACTCCAAGGTACGCGCGAGCGATTCAAGCTCCTCGCGTCGATCGATCCAAATCGCGTCAGGCATGGTGTTACCACGTGTACAATTTGCAGCGAAGTATGACTGAATCAGTATGCTGCTACTCGCAAAAGCATTTTTAGACATCGCGCTTCGGCGCCAGACGCCGGCGTATTTGCCCGCATCGCTGTTGTTGCTGGTGCTGGCGGCCTGTGCGGCGGCGCTGGTGGAAGTGCTGGGTGCGCTGCTGCCGCCCCCGCCCAACGGCCAGATTCCGCTGCGCATCCTTTTGGAAGTCGGAATGCCGCTGGCCTTTACCTGGGTGCTGCTGGCGCTGGCCCGCCGCCGCGCGCGCTTTTTGCAGACCGCAACCGCGCTGCTGGGCGTCCGAGCCCTTGCGCAATTGATTCTTTATCCTTTGGACTCGCTCATAGGCGTGATGGGCGAGGACAAATGGGCGTCGCTGCCGATCGGGGTGATTTCCATCGCCATATTCATCGGATACTTGCTGGCATGGGCGCATATTTGGCGCTCCGCGCTCGACTCCCGTTTGGTGCTGGGAGTCGCAATCAGTCTCGGCTACTGGCTTCTATCCAGTTTGATCGAGCATCGGCTGCTGGCGCAAGCATGACGCGGCACATCCATATCTTGGGAATCGCCGGCACCTTCATGGGCGGTTTGGCTGCCATCGCCAAGACTGCCGGTTTTCGCGTCACCGGATCGGATCTGAATGTGTATCCGCCCATGAGCACGCAGCTGCAGGCGCTCGGCATCGAGTTCGTGCAGGGTTACGGCGCCGACCAATTGGATCTCAAGCCGGATGTCGTGGTGGTCGGAAACGCGCTGAGCCGCGGCATGCCGGTGATCGAAGCCATGCTCAACCGCGGCATGCCGTATACCTCGGGGCCGCTCTGGCTCGCCGCGGAGGTTTTGCATTCGCGCCACGTGATCGCCGTCACCGGCACCCACGGCAAGACCACCACCACCGCCATGCTCACCTGGATCCTGGAACACGCAGGCCTTGAGCCTGGCTATTTGGTCGGCGGCGTGCCAAGCAATTTCGATTCCAGCGCGCGCTTAGGTAAGGCGCCATACTTCGTGATCGAAGCCGATGAATACGATACGGCGTTTTTCGACAAGCGCGCCAAATTCGTGCACTACCGCCCGCGCACCGCCATCCTGAATAATCTGGAATATGATCACGCCGACATTTATCCTGATGTGGCCTCGATCCGGCGGCAGTTCAATCAATTGCTGCGCACGGTTCCTGGGTCCGGACGGCTCATCGTGAACGGGCACGACCCTGAACTTAAGCAAACCCTGAGCGAGGGCAGTTGGACGCCGCGCGAATCCTTTGGTTTGGCGGACGTTGCGCCGCCCTGCGATTGGACCGCGCGGATTGCGGATACTTCCGCGGCGAGCCGGTTCGCCGTGCTTTTCAAGGGGCGCGTCGTCGCCGAGATCGCTTGGGAACTGATCGGCGAACACAACGTACTGAATGCGCTGGCGGCAATCGGCGCCGCTCAGCACGCCGGCGTCGCACCGGAGCGGGCCGCGCAAGCCTTGAATGTGTTTCGCGGCGTCAAACGGCGCATGGAAGTGCGCGGGCTGGTCGATGGCGTTACGGTGTACGATGACTTTGCCCATCACCCGACCGCCATCGAGACCACGCTCAAGGGCTTGCGCGCGCGGGTCGGCGCGCAACGAATCCTCGCCGTGCTGGAACCGCGGTCCAATACCATGAAGTTGGGCGTGCACCGCGAGCAACTGGCGCCTTCGCTGAACGTGGCAGACAAGAGCTGGTTCTTTGCCCCCAAGGATCTAGGTTGGGACTTGCAGGGTGCGGTTTCGAGCATGGGAGATCGGGTGCGCCTCACGGCGAGCATCGAAGAGCTGGTGCAGGACCTGACGGCGGAGGCGCGCCCGGGCGATCACGTTTTGATCATGAGCAATGGCGGTTTCGGCGGTCTGCACGACAAATTATTGGCGGCGTTGCGGGCGCGCTGATGGCACAATCGATTGCGCTGTTTCCGCTCAACGTCGTGCTATTTCCCGAAGGTCCGCTGCCTCTGCGAATCTTCGAAACCCGCTACGTAGACATGGTGAGCCGCTGCATGCGCGAAGATCAGCGCTTCGGCGTGGCGCTGATCCGCGAGGGCAGCGAGGCGGGACCGGCCGACACGTTCGATGTCGGTACGATGGCGAAGATCGTCGACTTTCATCAATTGTCGGATGGCTTCCTCGGTTTATCTTGCGTGGGCGAGCAGCGCTTTCGCATCTTGAGCCGCAGCCGTCAGCCCGACGGGCTGAACTTGGCCGGGATCGAAGGTCTGGCGCGCGAAGCAAAGACTGCTGTGCCGGAACGCCACGCGCGCCTGGCGGAACTGCTGAGAACCGTTCTGCCGCAACTGGGTGAAGTCTACGCCGGCATCGAAATGCACTTGGACGATGCGGTTTGGGTCGGTCATCGACTCGCGGAAATTTTGCCGATCCAAGCTTCGGAAAAACAGTTCTGCCTGGAGCTCAACGATCCGATCCAGCGGCTGGATGTGCTGAGCCCGCTGGCTCCAAGCGCGCCGGCGGCACCCACTGGCCCCGGCTGAGCCAGAGTGCGATCGCGATACAGATTCCCCACGGCAGCAACCAGTACCCCAGTAAGCCGTCGAATCGGCCGACCCAAAAGGCATACTGCGGCGCTTCAGCGCTGTTGGTCCCTTCCTGCAGCATCCGGAGGACGATCACCCACCCGGCGTGCAGTCCGATCGCCACGGCGATGTTGCCGGTGAGCACGCGCGTGAGACTCAAGATCAGTCCGACGATGAGCCACGAAAGAAACGAATCGAACACCAGCGCGGGCTGCGCCAGCGGCGAGAACGAGCGCAGCAACAGCTCGAAGCCGCTGCCCCAGCCGACATCCTCGGGCGCAATCCGGGTCTTTGCAAAGAAGTGCAGGACGGCGAACAGGGGCGCGGTGAGCAGGGCGGCCGTCCAGGGCCCCGATTCACGCTCGACCGCCGTGTGCATGGCGCCGCGAATCACGGTTTCTTCCAGCAGTGCGACCGCGACTCCGGAGCTCAAACCGATGAGGAAGATGCGCGCAAAATTCAGCACGGTCGGCGTGAAGTCCGGGCTGACGACGCGCAGGTGAGTCGACAACAGAAAAGCCGCGCCCACAGCGGCGGTGGCGATGCCGATCGCTCCCCACATAGCGCTCAACTTGAGAAATCTGCGCCACGGCAGACCGTAGCCGAAATCGCGAGCGCGCCTGAGATTCAAGCGCCGGCACAGCCACACGAGTTCCGCGATCAGCACCAGCATGGCAACCCGGCTGGCGACACGATGAAATGCCCAACTCGCGAAAGTGGACGTCAGTTCATAGGCGGGGTAGGCAAGCAGCGCGCCGATCAAACCCGCCAACAGGATCGCGCCGATGAACCAGGCAAAGGCGCGCACTAGCGACCGCCGCGGCGGATGCTCAGACAGACTCCGTGCGCGTAATCGATGCGAAAACGCGCGCGGCGGCGGCGGCGGTTGCTTCAATGTCCGCCGCCGAATGCGCGGCCGACAGGAATCCGGCCTCGAAGGCGGACGGCGCGAAATACACCCCCTCGTTCAGCATGCCGTGAAAAAATCGCTTGAAGCGCTCGACATCGCAGGCCATGACTTTCTCGTAGCGATCGACATGGCGTTCGGTCGTGAAGAAGAATCCGAACATGCCGCAGACGTGGTTTGTGCTGAGCGCAATCCCCGCGCCGGCCGCAGCCGTCGTCAATCGCTCCATCAATATGTCCGTCATCGCGCCCAAGTGCTGATGAAAACCGGGTGCGCTGAGAAGCTCGAGGGTGGTGATGCCGGCGATCATCGCGACCGGATTTCCGGACAGGGTTCCCGCTTGGTAGACCGGCCCCAAGGGCGCGAGCTGCTCCATGACATCACGGCGGCCGCCAAATGCGCCGACCGGCATGCCGCCGCCGATGATCTTGCCGAGCGTGGTCAAATCCGGGCGCACGCCATACAGTGCTTGCGCGCCGCCCAGTGCGACGCGAAATCCCGTCATGACTTCGTCGAATATCAGCAGCGCACCCGAGCGGTCGCATTCGTGCCGCAGTGTCTGCAGAAAATCCGGCGCCGGCGGGATGCAGTTCATATTGCCGGCCACCGGCTCGACGATGACGCAGGCGACTTGCGCGCCGATCTGCCGGAGCACGCGCTGCACTTGATCGACGTCGTTGTAGTTGAGCGTCACCGTGTGGGCGGCGAGCGCTTTCGGAACGCCCGGCGAGGTGGGTACGCCGAGCGTCAAGGCGCCCGAGCCGGCTTTGATCAACAGGGAATCGGAATGGCCGTGATAGCAGCCTTCGAACTTCACGATGGTATCGCGGCCGGTAAAGCCGCGGGCCAGGCGAATCGCGCTCATGGTCGCCTCGGTGCCGGAACTGACGAAGCGCACCAGTTCGATGGAAGGCATGAGCTCGACAACCCGCCGCGCCAGCCGCGTCTCCAATTCGGTCGGGGCGCCGAAGCTCAAGCCGTCCGCGGCGACCTGCTGTACCGCTTCGATGACCCGGGGATGCGCGTGACCCAAGATCATCGGACCC
Organism: Steroidobacteraceae bacterium; assembly: GCA_035603615.1. Classification (GTDB taxonomy): domain Bacteria; phylum Pseudomonadota; class Gammaproteobacteria; order Steroidobacterales; family Steroidobacteraceae; genus Bog-1198. The sequence continues at coordinate 6,137 of DATNKC010000545.1, forward strand.
CAGGAGCCGACGAAGTCGATGAAGCGGCGATCGTCCGCCGCCACCACGTAGGCGCCGTTGGCTTTCTTGAAGAAGATCGGCTCGCCGCCGACGCCCCGAAAGGCTCGAACGGGCGAGTTGACGCCGCCCGGAATGTACTTGCAGGCTTCTTGAAACAGGCTCATAGCCGAACAGCTTAGACAGCGATGGCGGTCTCGGGCAAGCTAAGTCGTACCTCCAACCCGCCGCTGTTCGCATTCGCAGCCCTGGCGGAGCCGCCGTGAGCCTTCATGACCTGAGAGGTGATGGCGAGACCGATGCCCTCACCGCCGCTGTCGCGGTCGCGAGATTCGGCCACTCGATAGAACGGCTCAAAGATCCGCTCCAAGTCCGCCGCCGGCACGCCCGGCCCGTGATCGCGGATGACAATTTCCAGGCCGCTGCTCGCGCGCGCGACCTGCATCTCCACCGGCGTGTCGTTCGGGCTGTAGCGCACCGCGTTGCGCAGCACGTTCTCAATCGCGCTGCGCAGCAGCTCGCGGCTGCCGAGCACCGCATTGTTGGCCGCGCCGCGCAGGGCAATTTTGCAGTTCTTCACGGCGCCTTCGAAATTGGCATCGCGCACAACCTCCTCGATGACATCATCGAGCTCGAAGCGCTCGCGCTCCAGCAGAGCATCGGTGCCGTGCAACCTGGCGAGCTTCAGCACCTGGCTGATCATCGCATCGAGGCGTTCGATCTCACGCTCCAACCGGTCCAATTGCCGCGTTAAGTCCGTCGGGGGTTGGCGCGCCAGACCCAGCGCGACCCGCATTCTGGCCAAGGGCGAGCGCAGCTCGTGAGATATATCGCGCAAAAGTTGTGTCGTTGCGCTGCGATTCGCCCGCAGCTGATCCGCCATGGCGTCGAAATCGCGCGCCAGAACCGCGAGCTCATCCTTGCGGCCCTCCAGTCCCGCGCTCACCCGCACATCGAGATTTTCCGAAGCGAGTGCCCGGGCGCCGGCCTGAATGCGGCGAATGGGTGCGGTGAGATGCTCCGCCAGCCACCAACTGGTGAGCGCGCTGACGACGAGCGCAATGCCGAGAATGGTCAGCGATATGGCGGGCAAGCTGAGCGCGCCGAAGATGCTCGGGCGGCGCGGCGTCGTCACGACCGTATATATCGATCCGTCCGGGGCCACGATTTGCGGAGCGGCGCGTGAGGGACGGAAATTGCCGGGGACCGGCTCGCGATTGATGAATTCGAGGCGGCGGGCGGCGCTTTCCGGGAGTCTGCGGCCGAGAATGTCCTGACCGTCGGGGCCGATGATAAAGAGCTGGCGATCGACCACCGTATTCTTGTTCTCCTCCAGCCAGCTCTTCAACGCGCTGACGCCGCCGCGCCCCAGAATCTCCGACGCCTGGATGGCCACGGAGGGACGGCGCTGATACTCGAAGGTCTCGTTTTCCCGGGAAGCGATGGTGAACGTGGTGGCGATGCTGCTGCCGACGATGAGCGTCATCGCGAGCAGGAACAACAGGAAAATCCTGAGGAAGAGGCTATGCATGCGCCCAGGTGAGAGTGTAGCCCGAACCGCGCACGTTCTTGATTTCCGGATTCTTGCCGGCTTCGAGTTCGAGTTTGCGACGCAAATTGCTGATGTGCGTGTCGATGCTGCGGTCGTAGGCTGCGAGCTTGCGGCCGAGTGCCTGCTCGGTCATCGAGTCGCGCGAAATCACCTGGCCTGCCGAGCGCATGAGCAACTCGAGCAC
>DATNKC010000546.1:0-5027 GCA_035603615.1 Steroidobacteraceae bacterium
GCGGCGTCGGGGCTGAATTTCAGTTCGCTTTCAGGAATGGTTTCGGTGCAGCGCAAGCCGGTGCGCCGGCAGGTTTCCTTGAACTGCCATCGCAGGGCGGTGAACAGCCCCATATTGTCGAGCAGGGTGGGGCGCAGCTCCTCGACCACACGGCGCTTCAGATCGACGCCGGCGCTCAAGGAATCATGGATGCGCTTGAAACGCTGCTCGATGGAAGGATCGCTGGTCGGCAATCGCTGCTGCAGCCAGGATAAGTCCATGCGGGCCGCAACCAGAAGTCCGCCCAACTCATCGTGCAGCTCGCGCGACAGGGCCGACTTTTCCTGCTCGGACACGCCCTGTAAATGAGTCGAGAGCGCGGCCAATTCGCTGGTTCGCGCTTTGACTTCAAGCTCCAACTGCAATTTCTGGTCGCGCAGGGCGGCGGCTTGGCGCGCACGCCGCCGCATATCGCTGTAAACCAGCCAGATCGCAAGCAGCACCAAGCCGATGTTCAAAGTCGCGCCCGCCGCCGACGCCCAGCGCGACAGGTGAAAATCCTCTTGCCACTCGGCGTTGGCCGCAGCCGCTTGGCCGGCTTCTTCGCTGCGCATCGTGGCGATGATGGCCGAGATCGAGTCCATGGTGCGCTTGCCCACGTCCGTCCCGACTACGCTGGCTGTCGGGGAAATGCCGCGTTTTTTGAGTAATGCGACGCCGTCCTCGAGTTCCCCGAGCTCCTTCCCCGTCAACACTCGCAGCTCGTGAAATTCACTGCTGTTTTCATCGCCGCCATACGCCTCATGCAGTCGATCCAGGGCCTGCCCAATGCGGGTCACAAAATTGGCATAGGGAATGAGATAGGCGCTCTCCCCCGTGAGCAGGTATCCGCGCTGCGCCGATTCGGCATCCGTGATCAGGCCCGCGAAGTCATTCAGGGCCTGTTCGCGCAATTGCGAGCGGTGTGCGCGTTCATTGGTCATATTCAGGCGGGCTTGACCGGCAGAGGCGAGAAAGAACAGTCCAATTAAGAACCCGATCAGCAGGATCGGCGGCAGCGCCAGGTACCAGCGTCCGGTCTCGCCAAGCTCCTCGCCGAAAATCTTCATTTAAAGTGCCCGCATTGCAGAGCTTGAGTTTAACATGTGAGGGTAATCCTACAGTCGTGCCCGGGACGAACCGATGGCTGGCGCAGACAAGTACCAGCATAGTTGCTGGAATGCCGTTGAGTGCAACGGGGATGCTGGCCGATCCACTTAAGGAGGTTGAAATGGAAGCGAATTTTGACAATACGGCAGACCAGGCTCGCGCCACCGGTCGCCGTTTGAAGAATGACTTGACCGATGGCATGAGCGATATCAAGAACGCCGCATCCGGCGAGATCAAGAATCTGATCTCGGATGTCGAAGATCTGATGGCGCGTATCGCTGATCTGAAAGATGCGGATGTGGTTCGCGTGCGAGGAAAGGTGCAGCGCGCGGTGGACGCAACGAAGCAAAGTCTTTCGGACAGCGCGGATTCCATACGGCGTCAGGCGCAAAACGTAGCCAGCACGGCGGACGACTATGTCCGGGAGAGTCCGTGGCAGGCGATTGGCATTGCGGCATTGGTCGGCGCAGTAGTGGGTATTCTGGCGACGCGTCGCTCCTAAGCCTAAGGCGCTACAGTGCGAGGGTTATGGTCACTGCCTAAAGCCGCTCCTGCGCTGATGCGCCATATCGGCGCCTATATTGATCTGGCGGGGTTGGATCTTGCGCGCACCCAGCGCGAAATCACGGCGCAAGTCGTGGCCATGGCGATCATCGCGATCTGCGTCTTATTCGCAGTTTTCCTCGTCTGCCTGGGGATAATCGCGTCCTTCTGGGACACACCGTATCGCCTCGCCGCCATTGCCTGGATGGCCGGCGGGTTCCTCGTCGTGGCGATCGGCGCCGCCATCTATCGATCGCGCGCGGCGCGTGCCCGCTCGCCGCTGCTATCCGATGTGCGCCGCGAGTGGCAGGAAGATCGCATCATCCTCGAAAAGATTTTGTCTTCGGACGAGAATTGAGATGGCGGATCGCGACGCGGCAGCCAGAGAACTGATTTATAAGCGACTGGCCCAGTCGCGTGAGGAATTGCGCGCGCTGCTCGAGCCGCCCAGAGAGAGCAACGGCGGCCGCGAGGCAGGGATGAATGGGCTTGCCGGTTTCCCGCGCAGCCGCACCATGCAGATGCTCATGAGCAGCCGGGGCTTGGGTGCGTTGGGCGCGCTCGCCGGCGGCCTGCTCATTGCACGCCCCGCGCTTGCCTTGCGATTGTTACGCTTCGTACCCGCGAGTGCCGTGGCTAAAATGCTCATGGCCAAGGCGGTGGGCGCGTTGAAATCAAAGCCGGCGGCGCAGTGATATTGACCGGTTGGTTTAGCACTCGTCAGTGCCGAGGTCCGATTACCCCAGCGTAATTTCACCGTAGTGATAACGGCCGTCATCCATTAATTGAATCTCGCCTGGCGCGCCGCTCAAATCCTTGCCGTCGAGCGTGGCTTGCGCGATCCCACGACTCACGCCACGGGGATTCTTGACGGTGATGCGATAGCGAGACGTTCCGTGCTTGTAGGTGAATTCGAAGCCAGGCCAGGCGCGCGCGATGCATGGGTCAACGACCAGCGTCGTGCCGCGCACCTTGATTCCCAAGATGCCCTCCACCGCGGTGCGGTACATCCACCCGGCTGAGCCGGTGTACCAAGTCCAGCCGCCGCGCCCGACATGCGCCGGCGCGGAGTACACATCGGCGCACACCACGTAGGGTTCTACTTTGTAGCGATGGATGCCGGCGCGCGTGCTGGCGTGATTGATGGGATTCAGCAGCGAGAACAATTCGACGGCGCGGTCGCCATCGCCCAACAGCGCAAATGCCAGCGTGGTCCACATGGCCGTGTGCGTGTACTGACCGCCGTTTTCGCGCAGGCCAGGCGGGTAGGCCTTGATATAACCCGGATCCTTCGCGCTGTGGTCAAACGGCGGCGTGAACAACTTCACGAGCCCATCGCTGCGGCTGACGAGTTGGGTGTTGACCGCGGACATTGCGCGAAGCGCGCGCTCCCGCGGAGCCGCACCGGAGATCACGGCCCAGGATTGCGCCACGGAATCGATGCGGCATTCGTCGCTGGATACGGAACCCAAGACCGTGCCGTCGTCATAATAGCCGCGCCGATACCAGTCGCCGTCCCAGGCTTCGCGTTCGATGGCCTGCTGCACGGCGAACGCATGCTTGCGCCAGGCGCCGGCGGCTTCCTTGGCGCCGCGCGCCTCGGCGATCGGCGCAAAGCGCATCAATGCCGCGTACAGGAACCAGGCAAGCCACACGCTCTCGCCGCTTCCCAAGATACCGACGCGATTCATGCCGTCGTTCCAATCGCCCGTGCCGAACAGCGGCAGGCCGTGCGAACCAATCTCCAGGCTCGAGTCGAGTGCGCGCGCGCAATGCTCGAATAACGGGGCTGGATTTCCCGAGGGGGGCGCCCAGAATTTCTCCTGAACGTCCGGCGGGAGCGGACCGCCTCCCAAGAAGGGCACGGGTTCTTCCAACACCGACAGGTCGCCCGTGACTTCAAGATAGTGAGCGACGACGAAGGGGAGCCATACCCGGTCGTCCGATACTCGCGTCTTGATTCCCTGGCCGGAGGTGGGAAGCCACCAGTGCTGCACGTCCCCTTCAGCGTATTGCTGTGCGGCCGCTCTTAAAATGTGCTCACGTGTGATGGCCGGCGAGGACACGCACAGGGCCATGACGTCCTGTAGTTGATCGCGATACCCGTAAGCGCCGCTCGACTGATAAAAAGCGGTCCGTCCCCAAACCCGGCTGCTCAAGGTTTGATACAGAAGCCATCCGTTGGCCAGGATGTCCAGGGATCGATCGGGCGTCTTGACCTGAACCGCACCTAAGGTGCGATCCCAGAAATCCGTCACGCTCTTCAATACCTCATCGAGGTCCGCGCCTCGATAGCGCTCCGCTATAGCCACGGCCGCGTCGGACGAGCTCTCCTCGCCAAGAAACAGTTTAAGTTCGACCGCTTCTCCGGGATTCAGGCTGATCTTGGTTTGCATCGCGCCGCAAGGATCCAAACCACCCCCAACCCGGTTGGCCAGCGGCTGCGGCCCCAACAGCGCCGCCGGTTCGGCGAGCGAGCCATGGCGCCCGATGAATTCGGTTCGATCAGCGGTGCAGCTTTGCTGCGCGGCCGCCATATCCATGAAAGCGACTCGTGACTTGAAATCCGCCGTCCAAGGATTGCGCGCCAGGAGGACGCGCGAGGGCAAATCGACAGAGGTGACGATGAAAGGAGCCGCCTTATTATTCTGATTTCCAAGCACCCAATCCAAGTAGTGGGTGATCGACAATTGGCGCGGTTCATCGGAGACATTCGTGATCTTCAGCCGCGAGATCTTGATCGGATCCTGAAGCGGCACGAACTGTGTCAGGCTCAGCGCAATGCCGTGGGCGGTGTGTTCGGATCGCGTGTAGCCGAAACCATGCCGTATCACGTAAACGGAAGAGCGCTCGCGAATCGGCAGCGGGGTCGCGCTCCAAAGATCTCCGGAGTCTTCGTCACGAATATAGATCGCCTCGGCGGGCGTGTCGCTGACCGGGTCATTGCACCAAGGCGTAAGCTGGTTTTGCTGAGCGTTTAACGACCAGGTGCTGCCCGAACCATCGGCGGAGACCAGAAATCCGAACTGCGGATTGGCGATGACGTTGATCCAGGGTGCCGGAGTCCATTGGCCGTCATCGAGCACGACAACATATTCGCGCGCTCCTGAGTCAAATCCCCCCAAGCCGTTGAAGTACTCGAGCGTCGGCACCAAGTGCGGGGGATGCGTGCTCAGATCCTCGCCGCGGTTTTCACGGCGCAGACGCGCAGCACCCGGCGACTCCTGCGGCCTCGCGAGCTGTTCGCGCAGCGTCTTTTGGCCGCACGTGAGCACCACCCGCGCCGCCACCTGGAGGAAATCACGCTGCTCGGAAGGCAAGGCATCGGCGCGCAGCGCAATCACGACTCCGTTGCC
>DATNKC010000547.1:0-3401 GCA_035603615.1 Steroidobacteraceae bacterium
CCGCACCTTGCCGCCACGGCCTTCGCGAACTTTCAAAAACCAGTCCGGATCGGCCAGCGCCTGGCGGGCGAATCCGACGATGTCCGCTGTGCCGTTGCGCAGCGCCTCTTCCGCCTGACTAAAGTGATGTATACCGCCGGACAGCACGATGGGCGTGTCGAATCCCGCCTGGCGGATTGTCGCGCGGATGCGAGCACACGCATCGACGTTGCGGCCAAAAGGTCCTTTCGCGTCCGAATAATACGAGGGCATGCACTCATAGCCGCTGCGCCCCGTGTAGGGATACGCGGCTTCGCCGATTTTGGGCTGCGAGGCATCCTCAAATTTTCCGCCGCGCGACAGTGAGATAAAATCAATCCCGGCGGCCGCGAGCCGCTCCGCAAAGTACTCCGTATCCTCGACTGTGCTGCCGTGTTCGATGCAGTCTTCCGCCAGCATCCGGCAGCCGACGGGAAATGCCGAGCCGACTTCAGCTCGTACCGCCGCCAGCACTTCCAGCGGCAGCCGAATTCGCTGCTCCCTCGCGCCGCCGTAACCATCGCCGCGGGTATTGAGGGCGGAGAGAAAGGACGCCATGGTGTAGGCATGCGCGTAGTGCAGTTCGACTCCGTCGAAGCCGGCTTTACGCGCGCGCTGCGCGGCAGCGGCGAACACCGCCGGAAGCGTGGCGGGCAAATCCCGGACCGCGGCCACGTCGGTATCGGTGACGCGCTCCCGAAATCCCTGCCGCAACGACTCCAGCTCGCGCGCGGTCAAGGCTATTTCCAATTCAGACTCACTCAGTGCGGCCAATCGCGCTCGAACGCTGACCTCGTCGCTGTCGGCCATGCTCAAGAATTCCCGGTGGCGAGGTGTCACCTTCAAGAAGCGCTCGAAGTACTTCTGCGCAGGAGGGCGGCGCCGAATACTCAAAAAATCGATGATTTGTATGAAAAGCTTGGTCTCGCCGTTACTGGCGCGGCGCACGCATTCTGTCAGACGCTCAAGTCCGGGCAGGAAACGATCATCGCTGATGCGCAGCAAGGGTCCGCTCGCGACATCGCGCACACCCGTGGCCTCCACGACCAATGCCGCAGGGCGGCCGCGTGCAAAGCGTTCATACCAAGCGAGAACCGACGGCGTGACATCGCCCTCTTCGGACGCGCGCCACGGCACCATGGCGGGAACCCAGGTGCGCGATGCCAATCGGACTGAACCCACCCTGATCGGCTGGAACAATTGCGACTGTTCCGCCTGAAGGGCTGTGGGCCAGGGCGCGTCGAGCGGCGCGTACTTGATTCGCTCAGGCGGACGCCATGTGGCCATGAGCTTCGTCGTCGGGGATCACGGCCGTTGCCTCTATTTCCACCAGTGCGCGCTGTTCGACCAATCCTCGGACTTCCACGACTGACATGGCCGGAAAGTGCTTGCCCAAGATTTCCCGGTAAGCGGCGCCGATGTCGCGCGCCTCGCGAACATAGGCGTCGCGGCTCAGTACGTACCAAGTCAGCCGGACCAGATGCCGCGGTTCGGCATGAGCCTCCTTGAGCACGCGCACGATATTGCGCAACGCTTGGGCCGTTTGCCCGGTCAAATCATCGCTGTTGAACTGTCCGTTCGAATCCCAGCCAATCTGGCCGGAAATGAATATCATCTTTCCGCGTGCGGCCATGCCGTTGGCATAGCCCTTTGGACGCGCCCACTCCGCGGGTTGCAAGGTCTCGATGCTCATCGCTAGTTGCCTTTGAAAGTCGGGCGTTGTTTTGCCGAAAATGCCTCGTAGGCGCGCCGAAAGTCTTCGGTCTGCATGCAGATTGCCTGCGCTTGGGCTTCGGCCTCGAGCGCCTGCTCCAGCCCCATGTTCCACTCCTGATTGAGCATGGTTTTGGTCATGCCATGCGCAAAGGTCGGACCATCGGCAAGTTCTCGAGCGAGCTGCGCGGCCGCCGCGCGCAATTCCTCGGCGGGCAGCAAACGGCTGTAAAAGCCGCAGGCGAGCGCTTCGTCGGCCCCCATGCTGCGGCCGGACAGAAGCAATTCCGCGGCGCGTCCATGGCCGATGAGGCGCGGCAAGATTGCGCAGGCGCCCATGTCGCAGCCCGCAAGCCCCACGCGCGTGAACAGAAATGCGGTTTTCGAACGGGGCGTGCTCAAGCGGATGTCGGAGGACATGGCCAGGATGGCGCCGGCACCCGCGCACACGCCATCGACCGCGGCAACGATGGGTTGGGGACAGGCGCGCATCGCTCTCACCAGATCGCCGGTCATTCGTGTGAAATTGAGCAGCTCCGGCATGCTCATCTGCGTCAACGGCCCGATGATCTCCTGCACATCTCCGCCGGAGCAAAAATTGGCGTCCGCGCCGCTGATGACAATCACTTTCACCTCGGGCGCGTAGGGGAGCCTGCGCATGAGATCGCGCAATTCCGCATAGCTCTCAAAGGTGAGGGGATTTTTCTTTTCCGGGCGATTCAAGGTGATCCAGCCGACTCGATCCTCGACGCTCCATAAGAAGTGCCGGGCGCGATACTCGGTCAAGGTGTCTTTCATGATGTTTTCCGGGTCAGTTGCACACGCAAATGCGACAAGGACTCATTCAATGCGCGCTGCTCGCGTTTCGAAATACCCGAGAACAGATTCACGATCCACGACTCGTGCTCGATCGCCATCTGCGCGAAGAGCCGCCGGCCTTCCTTGGTGAGCTTGACCAGGTATACGCGCCGATCGGCAGGGTCTTCCGTCCGGACGATCAAGCCCGCGCGCTCCAGTTGATCGACGATGCCGGTGACATTGCCGCCGGTCACGAGCATGCGCCTCGACAACTCGCCCATCTGCAGGCCTTCAGGCGCGCGCTCGAGCTGCGCCATCAGATCGAAGCGCGGCAGCGTGGTTTTGAATTGCGCGGACAGCGCCTTGCGCACATGGTTCTCGATGAGGTGCGAGCAGGTCAGCAAGCGCAGCCACAAACGCAGCGATTCATGGGTGTCGTCGGTCAACCGCGCATCTGATTCCAGGGCGGCGCTCACATCAATTCTCCGCCGGCGACCACGATGCTTTGTCCGGTGACGGACTCGCTTCCAGGCAGGCATAGCCACGTCACGGCATTGGCGACTTCGTCAGGTTGGACGAGCCGCCCCTGGGGATTCGATTTGGTCATGGCCTGCAGCGCCTCTTCGGGCTTGCGGCCGGTGACGGCGGAGATCTTTGCGGCCGCCTCTCTGACCAAGTCGGTATCGGTATATCCGGGGCACACCGCATTGACGGTGATGTTGCGGGTCGCAACCTCTCGGGCAACGGCGCGCGTCAATCCGATGACGCCGTGCTTCGCCGCACAGTAGGCGGCGACATAGGGATAGCCGGTGAGTCCCGCGGTGCTGGCGATATTGACGATCCGTCCGAAGCCGCCCTGGAACATGTCGGGC
>DATNKC010000548.1:0-5125 GCA_035603615.1 Steroidobacteraceae bacterium
TTCTCGGCATCGGCTGCGTGGCCCTCGTAAAAAAGAATGGAGGCCAAGTGGTTCTGCGCTCTTAAGGTGAGCGCGCTTTCCGGTCCTAGACGGCGGGTCGATGTGTCGACCACCTCGCGCGCTAGCTTCTCCGCCTCAGGAAAACGACCCAGGGGTTTCAGCACCATCGCGAGATCATCCGCGGTCTCGAGCGTCAGTGGGTCGTCGGCGCCGAGAACGCGGCGCTCGTCCGCGAGCGCCCGGCGATCCAAGGGCTCGGCATCGGCGTCATGTCCCTCCATGTGCAGAATCAGGCCCAGCTGAGTCATGGATTCCAACGTCTTGGGATCATCGGCGCCGTGCAGGCTCTGGCGGGCATCGAGTGCACGCTGCGCCAATTCGTGCGCGCGAGCGTGTAATCCCAGGTTGTTATAGGTGCCCGCCATTTCGTGCAGCATTTGCGATTGCACGTCAGGATCCTGAGCGAGACCCGTTCCGATGTCGTTCGCCGCCCGGTCGAGTATCTCGCGGGCCGTGACGCTGTTGCCGCGCGCTTCGCTGGGATCCGGCACCTTGAACATGTTGCTCATGAAGGTTGCGATCCGGGTCGCGCGATCCCGCTCCTGGTTCGCTCGGTCTCGTTCCTGCTTCGCGTGATCGCGCTCGCGCGTGGTTTCGCGCAACTGCAGCGCCTGCACGACCGAGAACACGAGCAGCACCAACAACACGCCCGCGCCCACGCTCATTGCGACACGGTGCCGCCGGATATACTTGCGCAAGCGGTAGCCGGTGCTGTCCGGTCGCGCGATGACCGGCTCATGCCTTAAAAAGCGCTGAAGGTCCGCGGCCAGTTCGGACGGAGTGCCATAGCGGCGGGTTCGGTCACGCTCCAAGGCCTTCATGGTGATCCAGTCAAGATCGCCGCGCAGTTGGCTTATCAACTGCTTGGGCTCCGTGCGGCGGGCGTCCGCGGTCGCGCTCGACGTATCTTTATCGCCGCTCACTTTGGTGCTGGGGTTGGGCGGCTCTTCCTCCCGCAGCTGCCGCAGCCACTCCTCGAGCGATGGCTTTTCGCGTCGCTTGGTCTCGAACGGCTGTAGACCCGTGAGCAACACGTAGAGCACGACGCCGAGCGTGTACACGTCGGTGCGGGTGTCGATATCGCGTGCGCTCAAGTTCACCTGCTCCGGACTCATGTAACCCGGGGTTCCGATGAACTGACCCAACTGAGTAAACAGTGTCTCGCCACTGACTTGCGAAGCGGTCGTCTTGGCGAGTCCAAAGTCGATAATCCGCGGCACCGGCTTACCGTCCACGTCAATGACTAAAATATTTGATGGCTTTAGATCGCGATGGATGATCGCTTTTTGGTGCGCGTGTTGAACGCCCTCGCAGGCATGGATGAACAGTTCTAGCCGGTCCTTGATGCTGAGCTTGTGCTGATCGCAATAGTCGGTGATCGGCAGGCCCGGCACATACTCCATCACCATGTACGGTTGGCCCTGTGGGGTCGTCCCGGCGTCGAACACCTTGGCGATGGCCGGATGGTCCATGATGGCAAGGGACTGGCGCTCGGATTGAAAACGCTGCACGACCGCCTCATCGTACATGCCGGCCTTGATCAGCTTGACGGCCACTTGCCGCCGTACCGGCGCGAGTTGCTCGGCCAGCCACACCTGACCCATCCCGCCTTCTCCGAGCTTGCGCACCAACTCGAAGCGCTGCGCAAAGATCTGGCCGGCCGCCAATGCACTGGCCGACTCGATCTCGACGATCTGCCGCTCTAGCACGCCGCGCAGCGGGGATTTCAGGAACTCATCGCTGAGGTTCTCACCCGCCAGCAGCAGAGAGTTCAGTTCGGCGCGCAGGTCCGCGTCCGACCCGCACGCCGCGTCGATAAACTCGGGGCGTTGCTCGGGGGCAAGCGCCATGGCCTGATGCAAGATCTCCTCGACCTTCTGCCAATCGTGAGTGCTCATGGTCAGACCTCTGCACTTCTCTCTCGGCTCTTGGGGGCGCCGACCAGCCTATTCGTGCGTTCGGCCCTGGTCAACAAGATGCCGGGGCGGGCTCCCTGCAATGCGATCTTGCGCGGCAAACAGATATTTGGTCGTCGATGAGGGTTTGGCGCCCTGTTTTTCGCATATACCTGTAGAACGACGAGAATTTAGGGCTGCACAGCGAGTGAGCTTATGAACATAACCCTCAGGCGGCGACTGCTCGCACTTGTTGGCGCGCTAGTGTGGCTGACTGCTCTGGAGGGATGTGCGTCGTCGCGTCTCATCAAGAATCCGCCGCCGCCCACCGCGACCGACGTGGGTTGGTCGGCGACCGGGCCAGAGGGCATCACCCTCGATGTGCATCAGCTGATATTCCGCAACAGCGGCGGCAGTTGGGTCAAGAATGCAAATTGGGACGAATATGTCCTGACCGTCGAGAATGATTCGCAGGACGCCGTGGAGATTCAGAGCATCTATCTGTACAGCGACAAGCTACCCGCGCCCGTGGAAAGCAGCACATCGCGGGAACAACTCGATGCGCGCTCCCACACCACGTTGCGGGCCCTGAAAGACGTCGGAATCGTCGCCGGCGTCGGAATCGTGGCGCCCTCGGCGATGATCGTCGGGGCGATCGGAACCAGCGGCGGCATCCTGTCGGCGTCAGGCGGCGCGGCGGCGGTGGCGGCCGTCGGCATCGTGGCGATACCCGTCGGTCTCATTGGCGGGACGGTCTACATCGTCAATCGTCATCGCCGGGACAAGAAAGACAAGCTGCTGATTGATCAGCGACTCATCGAACGCGGCTACGGCGTTCCCGTGCAAATCCCGGCTCAAACGCAAGTAACCAAGAGCGCCTTCTTTCCAATTACGCCGGCGCCGAATCGTCTCGTACTGAACTACTCGACCCTCGGTGAAGTTCGGGAGATCTCGGTTGAATTGCCCGAACTCGCGGGATTGCATTTGAAAGCGCCGCCAACCAAGACACCGCGTCCCGTGAGTGCGCAAAACGCCCCCTAGATTGATTTGCCGATGACCTGGCGCGCCACGCTGAGCATCCAACGACGTGCGTGCAATACTCGGGACTATTACAATCCCGACTGGCTGCTCATGAAACCCACGACTGGCTTGGCGCCACGAATATTGACCGACACTCCGCGACGCACCCTGTGGTCTGCCTGTGCCGCTCACATATTGCATGATGGTTATGCGGATTTGATCTATGTCCTTCTGCCCGTCTGGCAGGCTGAATTCGGCCTTGGATTCGGAGCGTTGGCCGTGGTGCGTGGTCTCTACATCGGTTCGATGGCTGCCTTACAGGTGCCGGCCGGCAGTTTGGCCAAACGAGTCGGCAGCGGAACCGTTCTCAGTGTCGGTATGGCGCTCGCCGCGTTGGGCTACGCACTCGCAGGATTCTCGGCCGGCGTAGTGGGTCTGTGCGTTGCTCTGACGCTCTCCGGATGCGGATCGAGCACCCAGCACCCGATTGCTTCAGCGGCAATATCGCACGCTTACGGCAAAGATGCGCGAAGGCCACTTGGCATCTATAACTTCTCCGGCGATCTGGGCAAAGCGGCGATTCCCGCGTCGGTGTCTTTGCTCATCAGCGTAATGTCCTGGCGCCACGCGCTGTGGATTGTGTCTGGCGTGGGAATGATCGGCGCGATCGGACTCGCTATTTTTTTTCCCGCGATCAGAGGCGCTTCCACTTCCACCGATCCACAGCAACCGATGCCAAGGGGCCGCGGCGGCTTTGCGCTCCTGTTCCTGATCGGCGTTCTCGACACCGGTGTGCGAATGGGATTTTTGGTGTTCCTGCCCTTCCTCTTAAAGGAAAAAGGCGCTTCGCTGCCAACCATAGGCGCGGCGCTTTCATTGGTGTTTATTGGTGGAGCAGCGGGGAAATTTGTTTGCGGGTGGCTGGGCGCCAAATTCGGCGTGATCGGCACGGTATTGACCACAGAGACCGGCACGGCGGTTTGCATTTTGGCGGTTATGCTGGCGCCGCTAAACGTGTGCCTGCTGTTGTTGCCGCTGCTGGGCGTTATGCTGAATGGCACGTCCTCCGTACTCTATGGAACGGTTCCCGATCTCACTCCACCGCACCGGACGGAGCGAGCATTCGCTGTGTTCTACACCGGTACAATTGGGTCCGGCGCTGTCGCGCCCATCGCATATGGCGTCTTGGGCGATTCGATCGGGGTAAATGGGGCGACGATTGCGACTGCCGTCACCGCAATGCTCGTTCTCCCGCTCGCCATCGCGCTTGCGCCATATCTGGCTCAAAGCCAACGCTGAGCACTTACTTGGCCAGTTCTCTCTTTGGATAGAAGGGATAGCGGGCCACGCCATCCGACGGAGCTTCAGGCCGATACTTCGTATGGCAGCTCTGGCAGACCTCGCTCAAGTGATCGGCTGCCGCAGTGAGTTTGGCCGAATCCTTGGCTTTGGCGGCCGCGCGAATTGCCAGCGCCGTCGTTTGCACGTCGCGGACCCAGGATTGCCAATCCGCATTGGCCACCCATTTGCGATCGTTCTTACCGGTACCAGGCTTGGAAATGAGCGTGGCGGCACCGGCGAGGCTGACGGAATCCTCATCGACCAGGAGCCAGTCATCATCGTCAAGCTTTTCCGCACCCTGGGCCGCCCAAATGCCATCGGCCGGAATCTCCACGGACGCCCGCATGAGATCCAAAATACTGACTGGCACGGCGGGCGGCGGCCCCGCCTTGGCGGCCGGCGTTGCGGGCCCTGCAGGCCCGGCGAGCAAGACGGGCGCTGCGAGCAAGGCCGCGGTGGCAAACGCGGTGGCGGACAAGATGAAGGAGGCGGCTCCGGAACGCCGGCTGGACGACACTCGGTGATCCATCGAAAACTCCCAAATTGCGGCGTGGACAGCACGAGGCCGGAGTGTGCAGTAGGACAGGTTCGGATTTCACGTAATTTACCGTTCTGTCTAACGTTAATAGCGTTAAATTGTGTCCCATGTCAGCTGACTACGACGCCTTCAGGCCCGCCACGGTCGCATCGCCCGCCGAGGATGAGGACGCGCTGCGCTCGGAGGTCGACCGGGTTCAAGCCAGCGGGGTGCTCGGCGAAGCGCGGCTGCGGCGTATGTTCGACTATCTGGCCGAGAGGTCCCTCGCGGG
>DATNKC010000549.1:0-6717 GCA_035603615.1 Steroidobacteraceae bacterium
CGGCATCCGCTCCCTCCTGCAGGCGGCCCTTGCGCCGCGCCGTCACGGTCGATTTTTCCAGCCGCTGCGCCGGCATCAGCGCCATCTTGCGAATCGCGTCCATCAGCGTGACGCTGCCGCGCTCGCGCACGTAGCGCGCCAGGATGCGCGAGAACGTGCCGGCATTGCGCGGATGTCCATCCTCGCCATCGCTGGCGATCATCACCAGCGGTTCGGCAATGACCGCATCCACCATCTCTTGGGTATTCATGAAGAGCAGCACAGCGCGATTGCCGGGCTCGGCGTGCAGGACATCAAAGCGCTCCTGGGTCAGGCGCTCGCCTGTATCGGGAAGCTGCAATGCATCGTAGCCCACTCCGAGTTTTTCCTTCCAGCCGGGATTGAACAGCGCGGAGTTGATCGCCGTCATGCCCGCAATGTAAGGATAGGCCTCGGTCGTGATGTCGAGACCCCGTGCTCGCGCTCCGGCGACCATTGAGATGCATTCGAGTGCAACGCTGATGCAGCTGCTGTTGATGTGCACGATGTGCAAGGAGGCGCCGGAAATCGCCGCGGCGCCGATGACTTCGCTGATGGCCTCGATGCTCGAGCCCGGCTCGATCAGCCCGAAACTGCGGACATGCGTGAACACCGGCACGTGCCTCGAGGCCGCCACGCGAAACGTTTGGATCACTTCGAAGCGGGTCGCGCCCGGCGTGTATTGAATGCCCATGCCGACACCCAATCCACCGGCATCGAGTTCCTGCCGCAGGCGATCTTCGATCGCTTGTATCTGCGCGGGGCTGGCGGGCTGGTTGGTCACTGGACCCGACGGCGGAATGATGCTGGGATCGTGTATGGGCTGGCCGAATGCCAGAGCGCGGGCGGCGGCATGGCTGGCGGTGGTGCCGTAGTTGATCAGCGAGCGGCCGTCCTTCTTTTGCAGGAACGCGGCGACATCCGGCACACCGATTTCCATTTCCAGCGCCGTCGTGACGCCATCGAAAGCCTTGAGGCGGCTGCTCGCCACATCCTGCCCGTGCTGGTGCAGGTCGATGAAGCCGGGCGCGACGATCAGGCCCTTGGCGTCCAGCACGCGTTTGCCGGTCAGGGGTTCCGAGGAGATGCGCATGATCCTGCCCTGAGTGATGCCGACGTTGCGGACGGCATCGACTCCCGTTTCAGGATCCATCACGCGCCCGCCCTGAAGCACGGTGTCGTAGGACTGTGCGAACGCCGTGGCGGCGAAAAATAGCGAGGCTAAGAGAATTATTGTGCGCATGATCGTATCTTAAGCCGCCGGCGGCGCGTCGTTGGTGATATCCATGACGCAGCGCCAGACCCCTTCCGAATCGCGGCGCCAGATCGTCACGCCACGACCATGCGTGGACTGAAGCGTGCCATTCGATCCGGGCGCCGTGGTTTCCACCGCACCCAGCATATAGGCCATTTTTCCATCCGGTGAGAACACCGGTTTCTCAGAGACCCAATGGATCTTAAACCCCGGGATTTTTAGACTGGCCGTGACGAAGTCGCGAATCGCGGTCTTGCCATTGATTGGCGGCAGGCCCGGTTGCAGGACCTGCGCATCGTCGCTCCAAAAAGAGACGATACGGTCAATATCCTTGCCTTCGAAAGACGCGCTCGACCAATCGGCATCCCGCTGCGCAAGCTTGCTCGATTCGGCCGCAGCATCGAAGGAGGATGGGGCGCATCCGCCGGCGCACAACGCCAACAGCATGGCGGGAATGATCCTGACGGAAACGAATTTGAATAGATTCATGGGTTTTGCGCTCCGCTTCTTGTACTTTGCATCAAACATAGCAAGAACCGGCTGATTAGACACCATGGACTCCATCCACTATCAGACCATTCGCGCCAACGGCATCGATTTCCGTGTGGCCACGGCGGGAAGCGGCCTGCGCCTCGCGCTATGCCTGCATGGTTTCCCTGAGTCGGCATACTCTTGGCGCTACCAGATGCCGCTGCTGGCGCACTTGGGCTATCGCGTGTGGGCGCCGGATCTGCGCGGCTATGGCGGCAGTTCGCGCCCGACCGGCGTTGCCGCCTATGCGTTGGAGAATCTGGAGGAAGACGTGGCGGCCCTGATCGAGGCATCGGGAGCGAAGGAGGTCGTGCTCGTGGGTCACGATTGGGGCGCGGTGATCGCGTGGTATTACGCCATGTTCGGGCGGCTGCCGATTTCGCGGCTGATCATCATGAACGTTCCGCACCCGGCTTTGATGGAGAAAGGGTTGCGCACCCGCCGGCAACTGGCGAAGTCCTGGTACATATTTTTCTTCCAGCTTCCCTGGATCCCGGAGTGGGGACTCGCACGTAGAGGTTGCGAGGCGATCGGTCGCGTGTTTCGCGACATGGCCGTCGACAAATCCCGCTTCCCCGAGGAGGTGCTGCGCGTTTACCGCGACGCCGCGGCGGCGCCTGGCGCGCTCACGGCGATGGTGAATTACTATCGAGCTTTGATCCGCGGACTACGCCGCACCCGCCGCCGCGGCATTGTGCCAATCAAGACCCCGACCCTCATGATCTGGGGAGAGGTCGATGCGGCGTTGGGCAAAGAACTGACCTATGGCACCGAGAACCACGTCAGCAATCTGACGCTGCGCTACCTGCCCAACGTCTCCCATTGGGTGCAGCAGGAAGCGCCCGAGACGGTCAACGCCATGATCGAGGCATGGCTTATGGGACGCGACGTGCCCTACGCACCGGGTGCCGCCGCGTTACCGTAAGGACGCCACCGGCAATCCTTCGATGGTCAACGGCGGCAGCTGATCGGCCGGTTTGAAGCCGAAGACGCGGCCGTAGAACGCCAATTCCGCCTGTTGCGAATTGATGATGGTCTCGGGCTTGCGAAAACCATGGCTCTCGCCCGGATAAAGAATATAGGCCACGGGCACATGCCGCGCGCGCAACGCATCGACGATGCGCTGCGATTGATTCGGCGGAACGACCGGGTCATCCGCGCCTTGCAGGACGAGCACCGGCACCTTGAAGCCGTCGAGGTGATTCAAGGGCGAGCGGCTGTCATAGATCGCCTGCGCCTCAGGCAGCGGACCGATCAGCGAATCCACATAGCGGCTCTCGAATTTATGGGTATCGCGCGCCAGGGCGGTCATGTCCGAAACTCCGAAGCGATCGGTGCCGGCGTGAAACACATCGCTGGTACTCAAGGCGACCAACACCGTGTAGCCGCCCGCGCTGCCGCCGCTGATGGCGGTGCGCATGGCGTCGGCGCGCTCTGTGCCGACGAGAAAGCGGACCGCCGCGATCACATCCTCGACATCCACCACTCCCCAGTTGCCGTTGAGCGCCTGTCGATACGCGCGACCGTAGCCGGAGCTGCCGCCATAGTTGACGTCCACGACCGCAATTCCTCGACTGGTCCAGAATTGCACGCTGGAACGCAGCGCCGGCGAAGCCTGTGAGGTCGGACCGCCGTGCACCAACGCCAGCAACGGCGGCAAGGTCCCCGGCACGCCGCGATAGCGCGGATTGGTGGGTGCGTAGTAAAACGCATGCGCGGTGCGGCCGTGCGCACTGGGAAAATCGATGGGCACGGCAATCGAGATGGAATCACTTTGCAGCGGCGAGTCACCGGCCGTGCGCACCGTCGTTGCCTTGCCGCTGGCGATGTCGATGCTCACGATCGACGCAAGAGACTTCGAGGCGCCTGCGACCGCGGCAACGTGCTGCGAATCGATCCGAGTCAAGTGCGAGAACTCCACATAGGGGAGGTCGAGTTCGCGGCCGGTGCCCTTCTTGAGATCGAGCACGGCCAACCGATCGATGCCGCGCTCGCTGAAACACACGACCGCCCGCCCGTCGCCGAGCAATACATAGTTCGATTGGCCGAATTGCCAGAGCGGCGCCGCGAATTCAACGGCCCGCGGCCATATCGGGCGTGCGCCTGCCGCGCCATCGGCGTACAGATTCCAGAATCCACTGCGATCGGAGATGAAGTACAGCGTGCCGTCGGCGTCCCATTGGGGTTCGAGCACGGACTCGGCCGCACCGCCCGCCACGAGCACCGGCGCTTTCAAACCCGCCGCCGTCAGTTCCGCGACCTTCAACTGCGTGCCGTCCCAAGGCATGTTGGGATGATTCCAGGTAATGAACGCCAGCCGCCGCCCGTCAGGACTCAAGCGCGGATAGGAAACGAAATCGCTGCCGTCAAACAGGACCTCGCCGGCACCGGCCGCGTCGCCGGGCATCGCTGCGGGCAGTCGCACCAGCGTGTTGCGAACGTGGGCAGGATCAGTGTGATCCTCGCGCACGCACACGAGCGCAGCCGCTGATTTGGCGGCCCCGGGCAAGGCGATGCAATCGGCATAGCGGTAATTCGGGGGCGTTACGGGCCTTGGGGTGCCGCCGCGTTTCAGTTCATACAGGCGTTGGTCGGATAACTGGCTGTAGTAAACGGTATCGCCGAGGGCGATGAAGGCCGCGCCGCCGTATTCATGGACACGCGTGCGCACATTGGCTCCATTCGGGGTGACTTGCGCGGTCGCTCCGTCGCCAAAGCTGAACAGCGAGACCTCGCCGCCGCGCGCCGGCACGTTTTCCACCCAGTACAAACGACCATTGGCGCCGCGCAGATCGCCGAAATTGATGCCGCCCGCGGCGAGCGCTTCGGCACTCAGCGGCGAGGCCCAGGAACCGTAGGGTGCGGTCGTTGGGGTGGTAGGCTGCGCGCTCATGGCCGCGGCGCCAACGAAACAGGCAAAGGCGCAGGCCAAACGGCCGGCCGCGGTGAATGTCGGTCGCGTGATGCTGCTAATGTGGCGCTCCTCGGTGGCACACTGAATGTTAGGATGTTCTGATGGCGGCCACACCTAGTTTTTACTCCCGGGTATTTGCGCTGTCGGTCGCGGCGGCGCTTGCCTTTGCGCTGCTGCTGATTTTCAAGCCGTTCGCGCTGCCGATGACCTGGGCCGCATTCCTTGCTTTTCTGCTGTTTCCTGTGAATTTGCGCTGGCGCCGCCGCCTCAGGGGCAAATCGCTTGCCGCCGGGGTGCTGACCGTGCTCGCACCGATCGTCATTCTTTTGCCGTTGAGCGCACTGTCGGTCGAGTTCGTGTCGCAAATATCGGCGTTGCTGCGGCAAATGCAAAAATCCGCCACCGAGATGGATATCAAGTCGTTCTCGGATCTCCAACAATTTCCCTGGATCGCGCGGATCAATACCTGGTTGCAGGCGCACGCCGATATCTCGGCTGAGCAGGTGCAATCCTGGCTGGTGTCCGGGACGCGCGAGGTGATGCAGCGCGCGGCGAGTTGGGGCGGCTCGTTTTTCCTGGGTGCGCTCGGCTCGCTGCTGGCTTTCGCGATCATGTTGTTTCTTTTGTTCTTCTTTCTGCGCGATGGGGACGAAATGATCGCGCGCACGCGCCGCCTGATCCCCATGGACGAAGATCGCAAGCAGCGGTTGTTCACCCAGTTGAGCGCGGTCACCCGCGCGATCGTTTACGGCACCACAGTGACGGCGTTGCTTCAAGGGCTGTTCATCGGCATCGGCTTCGCCATCGTCGGCCTACCCTCGCCGGTGGTGTTCGGCGTTCTGGCGGCGCTGCTGTCTTTGCTGCCGGTGGGCGGCTCGGCTCTGGTGTGGATTCCGGCCGTCATCTGGCTGTTCTTCGAAAAGCACTGGGGCTGGGGCATATTTTTGTTGGTGTGGGGTTCGGCGTTGAGCGGTCTGGACAATGTCGTGCGGCCCATCCTCATATCCGGCCGCGCGCGCATTTCCGCGTTGGCGGTATTCGTCGGCGTATTGGGCGGGATCCCGGCCTTCGGCGCCATCGGCGTGATCGCGGGGCCCGTAGTACTTTCCCTGGTGCTCGCACTCATTGAATTTGCTGAAGAAAGCCGCCCGAAAATCTCTTAAAACGCAAGAGGTTCGGGAAGGCGCACGTGCAGTACAATCCGCGCCCTGATGGACGTTTCACATCTTCTCGACGGCCTCAATGAGGACCAAAGGCAAGCGGTCGGCTCCCCCCTGGGCGCGGCCCTGGTATTGGCCGGCGCCGGCAGCGGTAAGACGCGGGTACTGGTGCACCGGGTCGCGTGGCTGATTCAGGTCGAGGGCGCCTCGCCGAACAGCATTTTGGCGGTCACCTTCACCAACAAGGCCGCGGCGGAAATGCGCAGCCGCATCGAAACTTTGTTGGGTCTGCCGAGCGGCGCCATGTGGCTGGGCACCTTCCACGGCTTGGCGCACCGGCTGCTTCGTATCCATTGGCGCGAAGCCGGATTGCCGCAAAGTTTTCAGATTTTGGATTCCGAGGATCAGGCGCGGGTGCTGCGCAAGGTCTTGAAGGCGCTCGATCTGGACGAGACGCGCTGGATTCCGCGCGAGATCCTCTGGTTCATCAATGCGCAGAAGGATGAAGGCCACCGTCCCAAGCACATCAAGGACGACGGCGACCCGACCCGGCGGCAGCTGATCAAAATCTATCAAGCGTATGAAGAGGCCTGTCAGCGAGCGGGCGTCGTGGATTTCGCGGAACTGCTGCTGCGCGCCTACGAGCTATGGCGCGATAATCCTGGCTTGCTGCAGCACTATCGGACGCGCTTTCAACACGTGTTGGTGGATGAATTCCAGGACACCAATGCCATCCAGTACAAGTGGCTCATGTTGCTGACCGCGCAGGGCGGGATGCCGTTTGTCGTCGGTGATGACGATCAGTGTCTTGCAGCCGGGACTTTAGTGACCATGGGCGA
>DATNKC010000550.1:0-5405 GCA_035603615.1 Steroidobacteraceae bacterium
ACGCGACATGATCCTAAGATCACAGGCCAGCGCCCATGCCAACCCGGCGCCGGCAGCCGCGCCGGGCAGCGCGGCGAGCGTGGGCTTCGGCATTTTGAACAACCGTCCGGCCGTCGCACGCTGATTGACTCGTTGGCGGTATATCGCCTCATCGGGGGTGATCGGTACCGACTCATGCGTGCGCTCGGCCATGCCTTTGACATCCCCGCCGGCGCAAAAGCCTTTGCCGGCGCCCGTCAGCACCACGCATTTCACCGACGGCGCCACCTCAGCCCAGGCGAGTTGCTCGGCCAAGGCGCGATTCATTGCCTCGCTCATCGCGTTTCGCGCCTCGGGCCGATTCAGGGTCAGAGTTAGAACCCCTTCATTCAACGTCGCCAGGAGGTCCTGTGTGCCGGTGTCGATCTGATCGGTCATGAGCGTCGCCCTCTGTTAAAAGCGTGGGTACAGGCATCCTAGGTAGCGGTATCGCAGGCCCCGCGCAAAGCGGAAACCCACTGTTCAATCAGCACGACGCCCTCGACGTGCGTGGTGTTGCGCCCCTGCTCCGGCATCATTACACCGGGCTCACTGGATCGCATCCGGTACGGCAGAATCGAGTCCTGCGGATTTCCCGGCACAATGTCGAAAAAGTGATCGCCGGTGCCGCGACCCGCGGCAACGGGCGGCTTGCAAACACCGAGGTACCGATCGGTTGCTCCAAATATCGTCAGGTCCAGTGCCGTGGTATTCGCCGGCCCCTTGGCGTTGTGGCAATGGCCGCAATTGATATCGAGATAGGCCCGGGCGCGCGCATCGAGCGGCTGCGCGGCATCGCGCCAGTCTGCGTTTTTCGGCGCATTCGCCGGGTCCGCGATCCCCGTGAGATAACCGAGTTTGGTGAGATGCGCGAGCTGATTCTCGCTTCCGGATGCGTAAGGGTATTCGCGATTCAAGTGCCGCGCCTTGGTGCCGATGGGCGCAAGCTGCTTCGTCTTCAGATCCGCGACATGGCATCCCGCACATTGGTTCTCGTTGGGCACCACGTAAGTGAATGCCTCTTTGCTGCCGTCATCGGCAACGAGTTCGAGCGGCTTCGCATCGCCCGTTCGTGCGAGCACTGCCTCCGTTTGCGCAGCATTCCAAACGTACGGCAAAGCCTGCCAGCCGGCTTCGCGGCGCACCAGAATGCGTGTCTCGACCAGGTGCACATTGGCGAGTTTCAAGCCGCGTTCGCCGATGGCCTTGTCGCTAAACTCAGTGGATTGATCGTATGTGCGTGCCACCGCTTTTGAATCGCGCGCCGCACCTTTCGGGAGGGGGTAGTAAAAAGTCTTGCTGATGATGGTGCCGACGGGAAAATCGAAGTTGCCATCCACGTCGTATTTGGCGCTCGTGCCGCGCGGCAGCCAAATCGTGCGCAGTTTGTGCGCATAGTCGCTGAACAGCGGCGTGTTCAGATCGTAAGGAACAACACCCTCGTTGAGCGCGAGATTGCCCCCATCCGCGTAAACCACCTGCCAATCGCTGAGTTTGGCGGGCCGCCCCTCGGCAAAGAAATGCACCGGCTGCGCCGTACGGCCGCAAGCAACCAGCGCCAAAGCGCCGGCGCACGCCCAGAGGCGCCATGATCTTGCAACTTGATTGCTATCCACGGACCGCTGCTTCAAGCCTGGTTTGGGGTTTAGCTGTGTGGCAACTCAACGGCAGCGAGCTTGGGCAATTCGCATTGGAAGGAGGTCTTGTCGACTTTGGGATTCTTATACTTGTTCGGCCCGTCGGCATTGAGCACTTCCGCATCGCCATTCTGAACGCAGATGCGCTCGGCCGGCGGCGGCAGGCCGTTGACCAGACTCTTCGTGTCCACATAACCATCCCAGAGAACATCCGGGAAATGTCCGTTGATGCCGAACATGGCGGTCTTCAGTGTCTTTAATTCCAATCCATCGGGCGAATCGCCGCCGCCCTTGAATCGATTTCCATAGACGAAGATCGCCCGCGGATAGGGATCGTACTTCGGATCCACGCCGCGAGTATTGTAGTAATTGGTGGAGAAATAGCTCGAAATGATCAAGTTCGCGGTGTGGTTTCCGGCAATATCATTGTCGAAGATTTCGACCTTCGGATTGGAATTCACGACCACGCCTGATCCGGCCGGCACGCTGGCGACCGCCGCGCCTTTGGCGGCAAAATTGGCCAGGTTGTTGTCGAATGACTTGTTGTTGAACACGCGCGTCGATTGCCCGGGCTGCGCGAGATTCGGCATGTTGAACACCAAGATGCCGCCGGTATTGCCGGTCGCCGTGTTCTCATAAACATCGGCGTTGATGGTGTTTTCGATTTCGATGCCGGCGACGTTCTTCTCCGCGCGGTTGCGCCGCACGATCACGTTTTGCGACTGCCCCACATAGATGCCTGCATCCGATGCGCCGATCGATGCGGAATCCTCGATCAGCACATTCTTGCTCTTGACCGGATAAATGCCGTACGCGCCGTTCGTGGTCTTGGGACCTCCCGTCCACTCCACCCGCACATCGCGGATCGTGATGTTCTCGCCGTCGTTGACCTTGAGCCCATCGCCTTTGCTGTCTTCGATGGCAAGATGTTCGATGGTGAAATCGCTGGCGTACACCAGCATGCCCTCGGGGCCCGAGATCTCATTCTTGAACGACAGGATGCTCTTGTCAGCCCCTACGCCGCGGATCGTGACGCCATTCGCGCGCAGGGTCAGCACGCGATCGAGCGCATGTCGACCGGCCGGAATTTCGATGACCGAGCCGGGTTTGGCGTCCAGGAACTGTTCCTGGAGCTTCTGCTGGTAGGCCGCGTCGTCAGCCGACAAGGCTTGCGGCGCCGTTCCACCGCCGCAGCCGGCGGCAAGAGCACACAAAAGAGCGATAGCGACTTTGCCCATGGGTATCTTCCTATTTCTAGAAAATCGCCGATTTTCAGCTCAAGCATAGCATGCGGGGGAGAATCGTCAGGTGGGGTCCGCAGACTCGAGGCCCCGAAGAAACAGGCCCTCGAGTCTGCGGACCCTACCTGGCGAATGCTCTAGCCGATTGATATTTGAGAAATTGAACGCCATGCATTAGCGTGTCGTCTCGGTTCCGATCCCTCAACTAGGATAAAAACATGATGCGATGGGTCAAAAGAATCGCCCTCATAATCGGCGGCCTCATCATCGCGGCGGTACTCGTGGGGGTCGGCTACGAGCAAATCATGCGCTGGCGGGCCGCCCGCGAGTTTCCCGTGCAGGGGCGCCTCGTCGATATCGGCGGCCGCCACATGCAGATCGACTGCCGCGGCAGCGGGACGCCCACCGTCGTGTTCGAGGCGGGGCTCGATACCATGGGATCGCTCAGTTGGAGCGCTGTGCATGATGCGATCGCGGCCACCACGCGTGCCTGCGCCTACAGCCGTGCGGGCGTGATGTGGAGCGAGCCCCGAGCCGGGAATTTCGAACCCGACAACGAGGCCCGCGACCTTCACGCCTTGCTGCTCGCGGCCGGCGAACGGGCTCCCTATGTCATGGTGGGCCATTCTCTCGGGGGCCCCTACATCATGAACTTTACCCGCCTCTATCCGCAGGATGTCGCGGGATTGGTGTTCGTTGATGCGTCGCATCCAGACCAGGTCGGCCGCATGACCGAAGTCGCTGGCAAGAAGATGGAGGCGGGAAAGACCATGATGAAGGCCGCGAGCGCCTTGAGCTGGACGGGAATTCCGCGGCTGGTTGCCGCCCATACCCAGAGCCCGACAATCCCCGCGCAGGCGAAGCTCGCCGAGGACGCCTATATCAGCCGCTCGCTGGGCCCGGCACTGGAGGAATTGGAATCTTTGGACGCCACACTGGCGGCGGCCGGACAGCTGCGACAGCTGGGAGACCGGCCGGTTGTGGTGCTGACCGCCACGAAGCCGTATCCGGCAGAAATGCTCAAGGCCATGCAAATGACGACCGAGCAGGGCCAAAGAATCCAAGCCGTTTGGAAAGGCATGCATGATGAAGAAGCGTCGTGGTCTCATCACAGCCGTCATGAGCTCGTTCCCGATGCCACGCACTACATTCAGTTCGACCGCCCCGATATCGTCATCGCGGCCGTGCGGGAAACGGTAAACGATGTGCGCTCGGAGGGCGCGGCCGGAGTTGCTCCCGTAGCCAAAGAGCCGTAAGTGACGATCTCACTGATGAAAGCCACCGGACTCATCTGCGCTGCCGCCGGGGTCCTTTTCACCGCCGCCGCTGCGCGCGCCGCTACGCACGTCGACGAAGTCACCATTGTCAGCAATGTTCTGGGACCCGAGGGCCCGCTGTATGTTGACGGCAACCTCTACTACGTCGGATGGGTCTCGAATACGCTTTCCAAATGGGACGGAAAATCGACTACCGTCTTGAATAGTCTCGCGGGCTGCAGCCATAACGGACTGGCATTGACCCAACGCAGGACATTCTTGCTGGCGTGCACCGACAATCACGGTGCCATCCTCGAGCTCGACATGAGCGGCAAGCAGTTACGGCGCTGGGATAAGGATATCAAGGGAACCAAATTCGACGGCGGCATCAACGATGTCATGGTCGCGGCCAATGGCGGCGCCTACGCGACCGTGTTTGGGCCGCCTGAGGACCTGCCGACCGCGGTGGCCGGGAAGATTCTCTATCTTGCGCCCGGTGCGAACGACTGGCTCGAGGTGGCGAGAGATCTTAACTACGCCAACGGCATCGGCATCTCCCCGGACCAGAAGACCCTTTACGTCAGCGAAACCGTGGGAAACTGCATATTGAAGTTCGACGTCAATCGCGACGGCACCCTTAAGAATCGAGCGAATTTCGCCTTGCTGAATCTTCTCACCCCCAACAAGGCGAATTCCTGGTGGCTCGGTCCGGATAGCATGAAGATCGACAGTAAAGGGAACATGTATGTCGCCCAATGGTTCGGTGGACAGATCCTGAAGATATCGCCGCAGGGGAAACTTTTACGGCGCTTCGAGATCGCCGCGGGGGACGGGACGACGAATGTCGCGTTTGGCCCCGGCGAGAAGGATTTGTACGTCACGGTGGTGAAGGATCCGAACGATGCTCAGGCCAGAGGCAGCATCGTCAGAATTCCCAATATTCAAAATTGATATTGCAAGCGTGCGCGAACGGTGCGGGGCACCCCCGGATGCACGACATAATCAGCCGCCGGCGATGCTTCGTTCCTCAGGCGCGATACGTAGTAATACTCAATATCGTTCCATTTCACATTGGCGATGTTGAACACGTCGAGGGCCGCAAGCCACTTCGCGGCATGAAATCCGATTTGCGCATCGACCGTGGTGTACGCCGGCGATTTCGCACTGTCGTCCTCCACCAGCGGCGACTCCCCGAAATGGCGCGCACGCAGCGCACCGAACCAGCCCGAGTCGCGTTGCGCGGTTAACCCCAC
>DATNKC010000551.1:0-6759 GCA_035603615.1 Steroidobacteraceae bacterium
ATTTGCGAAACTCATGGTGGAAGTGGTCGCCGAAATGCGCGCTAAAGGGATCGAGAAGCCCGTGGTGGCTTCGCTCGCCGGCGACGTCGAGGTCGAAGAGGCCGCGGAGTATTTGTATCAACACGGCATCCCGGCCTGCGCGTATTCGACCGAGATTCCGGTGGCGGTTCTCGGCGCCAAATACAAATGGGCGCGCGGCGCCGGTCTCATTCCGAACGGATAGGTCTGGCAACAGCGGTCGCTGCGGTACGGACCGCTGCCCTTTGTTCTGGTGAGGCGGCGGCCCATGAAGATAGCGATTATCGGAGTTGGTGCAATAGGCGGCTATGTTGGGACTCGACTTGCGCTGGCAGGAGAGGACGTCACATTCATCGCACGCGGCGCAAGTCTCGAGGCCCTTCGCACTCGAGGTCTGCGGCTGGTCCAAGCGGATGGAACCGAAGAACTGGTGCCGAGAGTCAAGGCGACCGACAGCTACGCGGAAGCCGGCGCTCAAGACATCGTCGTGTTGGCAATGAAGGCACACCAGGTCGAAGCGGTGACCGGGGACGTGCCGAAGCTGTTTGGCCCCCAGACCATCGTCATTCCCATGCAAAACGGCATACCTTACTGGTACTTTTACGGCCACGGCGGGGCATTCGCCGGCATGCGCGTCCACAGCGTCGACCCGAGCGGCGAGATCTACGACAAGATCCCGTGCGATCGCGTCATTGGCTGCGTGGTGTACCCGGCCGCGGAACTGGTCTCGCCCGGCGTGATCAGACATGTCGAGGGCAATCGATTTCCGCTGGGCGAGCCCGACGGTACCACCAGCCAGCGTGTGACCCAAGTCGCGCGCTGCTTTGTGCAAGCAGGCTTGCAGGCGCCGATCATGGGCGATATCCGCTCGGAAATATGGGTCAAGCTGTGGGGCAACCTAAGCTTCAACCCCATCAGCGCGTTGTCGCGCGCCACATTGGCGGGAATCTGCCAATATCCGCCCAGCCGAGCGATTGCGGCTGCGATGATGAGCGAGGCACAGAACGTCGCCAGTCAGCTCGGCGTCAAATTCCGGGTCTCGCTCGATAAACGCATCGCGGGCGCTGAGAAAGTAG
The DNA here is from genome assembly GCA_035603615.1 of Steroidobacteraceae bacterium. Classification (GTDB taxonomy): domain Bacteria; phylum Pseudomonadota; class Gammaproteobacteria; order Steroidobacterales; family Steroidobacteraceae; genus Bog-1198. Next base: position 1,095 of record DATNKC010000551.1, read on the forward strand.
GTCACCATAAGACTTCCATGCTGCAGGATGTCGAGGCCGCCCGCACGCTGGAAATCGATGCCTTGCTCGGTTCGGTGGTGGAACTGGCCAGACTTACCAACACGCCGACACCGCATATCGATACGGTGTATGCGCTGACCAAGCTGCTGGCCAAAACGTTGGAAGAGGCGAAATTGTAGTGCGGAGTTCAAAGACGATATGAATGTTCACGAATACCAGGGCAAGGAAATTTTGCGAAAGTTCGGCGTCGCGACGCCGCGCGGCGTGCCTTGTTTCTCAGTCGATGAGGCGGATGCGGCCGCACGCCAACTCGGCGGCAAGGTCTGGGTCGTCAAGGCGCAGATTCACGCCGGCGGACGCGGCAAAGGCGGCGGCGTCAAGGTCGCCAAGTCGCTACAGGAAGTCCACGACTTCGCGACCCAGATCTTAGGGATGACCCTGGTCACGCATCAGACCGGGCCCGAAGGCAGAGTCGTGAGGCGGTTGCTGGTGGAAGAGGGCGCCGACATCCGCAAAGAACTGTATGTCGGCATGGTCGTCGACCGCTCCACGCAACGCGTGACCTTGATGGCGAGTTCGGACGGCGGCATGGAAATCGAGGAAGTCGCCGCGCACCATCCGGAAAGAATACACAAAGTGGCGGTCGACCCCGACGCCGGCTTGACCGAGCGTCAAGCCGACGAGGTCGCAAGAAAGATCGGCGTTCCGGAGGCGTCCGTCGCGCAGGCGCGGACTTTCATGCAGGGACTATATCGTGCGTTCGTCGAATGCGATGCCTCGCTCGCGGAAATCAATCCGCTGATCATTACCGGAAAAGGCGATGTGATCGCGCTGGATGCGAAGTTGAATTTCGACTCGAATGCGCTGTTTCGCCATCCGGACATCGTCGCAATGCGTGACTTGGACGAAGAAGATCCCGCGGAGGTGGAGGCGTCCAAGTACGACCTGTCGTACATCTCACTGGGCGGCAACATCGGCTGTTTGGTCAACGGCGCCGGGCTGGCCATGGCAACCATGGACACGATTAAGCTGTTCGGCGCGGAACCCGCGAACTTCCTGGATGTCGGTGGGGGTGCGACCGCGCAGAAGGTGACGGAGGCATTCAAGCTGATGCTGAAGAATCCCGCGGTCAAGGGAATTTTGGTGAACATCTTCGGTGGAATCATGCGCTGCGACACGATCGCGGAAGGCGTGATCGCCGCGGCCAAAGAAGTGAAGCTCAGTGTTCCGTTGGTGGTGCGCATGAAGGGCACCAACGAGGAGCTGGGTAGAAAGGCGCTCGCGGCCTCGGGCCTGCCCATAATTTCCGCGGACAATATGGCGGACGCTGCCCAGAAAATTGTCGCCGCCGTGAATGGCAGCCAAGGGCGGCCGGCATGAGCATTCTCATTGACAGAAACACCCGCGTGATGACCCAGGGCATCACGGGAAAGACCGGCGCGTTCCACACGCGCCTGTGCCGCGATTACGCCAACGGCAAAGCTTGCTTCGTCGCCGGAGTGAATCCCAGCAAGGCTGGGGAGAATTTCGAGGGCATACCGATCTATGGCACCGTCCGCGATGCGAAGCAGCAAACGGGCGCAACCGTTTCGGTAATCTACGTTCCGCCGCCCTTCGCGGCCAGCGCCATCGATGAGGCCGTCGATGCGGATCTTGATTTGGTCATTTGCATCACGGAGGGCGTGCCGGTGCGCGACATGATCGCGACGCGCAACCGGATGCGCGGAAAGAAGACCATTCTTGTCGGTCCCAATTGCCCCGGCGTGATTACGCCGGATGAAATAAAAATCGGCATCATGCCCGGACACATTCACAAGAAGGGCCGCATCGGCGTGGTGTCTCGTTCGGGCACGCTGACCTATGAAGCGGTAGGCCAGCTGATGGATCTCGGGTTGGGACAGTCAACCTGCGTCGGCATCGGCGGCGATCCAGTAAACGGCCTAAAACACTTGGACGTCATGCGCCTCTTCAACGATGACCCGGAAACCGATGCGGTGATCATGGTGGGCGAAATCGGCGGCGATGATGAGGAAACCTGTGCCCGATGGATCAAGGCCTACATGAAGAAACCCGTGGTGGGATTCATTGCCGGCGTCACGGCCCCGCCGGGCAAGCGCATGGGGCACGCGGGCGCCATCATCTCCGGCGGCAAGGGTACGGCTACTGAAAAACTGGCCGTCATGGAAGAATGCGGAATCAAAGTCACACGCAATCCGGCGGAGATGGCGACCTTGCTCAAGTCGGTGTTGTAGCGTGACCGCTCGGGCACGGTTTCGAGCCCGTGTCCGCTGAGACGCTGCTGCGGCGGATGTTTGACGCGGCAATCGCATCCGCGCAGCCTGCGCTGTGTGTGCCGCGCCATCTTCCACCTGCGCCGCGGGGCAGATTGCTCGTCGTCGGCGCGGGCAAGGCTTCCGCCGCCATGGCTCAGGCAGTCGAGCAGCATTGGCCCTCACGGCTGTCCGGTCTGGTCGTCACACGCTACGTCTATGCGGTGCCCTGCACGCAGATCGAAATTGTCGAAGCGGCGCACCCTGTCCCGGATACCGCCGGCATGCATGCGGCGGAGCGCATGCTCGATTTGGTCGGCAACCTCTCTGCCGATGATATGGTGCTTTGTTTGATTTCAGGCGGCGGATCGGCGCTGCTGCCGCTGCCCGCGAAAGGTCTGACACTGGATCAAAAGCAGAATGTCAGCCGGGCCTTGCTGGCATCCGGCGCCACGATCAGCGAGATGAACTGTGTGCGCCGCCACTTGTCCGCCATCAAGGGTGGACGCTTGGCGGCCGCAAGCTATCCGGCGCAGGTGCTGACGCTGCTGATCTCCGACGTACCAGGGGATCGTCCGCTCGATATCGCCTCGGGTCCGACCGTGGCGGATCCCACCACCTCAGCGGACGCGCTCGACATCGTGCGCCGCCATGGCATTGAACTCCCACAAGCCGTTCTCGAACTGCTCGAGAGTGGACGTGCAGAGTCCGTGAAACCCGGCGATCCGCGGCTCGCGCACGCCCGCACCGTTACGATCGCCACGCCTCAAATGGCCCTGGAAGCCGCGGCGGCGGTGGCTCGCGAGGCGGGAATCGCTGTCCATATACTGGGCGATGCCATCGAGGGAGAAGCTGCGGACGTGGGCAAGGTGTTTGCGGGCATCGCACACCAGGTGGCCGAGCGCGATCAACCGTTCGCTGCGCCCTGCATCTTGCTGTCGGGCGGTGAAACCACGGTGACCGTGCGCGGCAACGGACGCGGAGGACGCAATGTGGAATACTTGCTTTCTCTTGCCATCGCGCTCGAAGGACGCGAAGGCATTCATGCCCTGGCGGGCGACACCGACGGCGTCGATGGACAAGAAGAGATCGCGGGCGCGTACTTGGGACCCGATTCGCTCGAACGAGCGCGAGCCTTAGGGCTCAACCCCAAAGACATGCTGGACAACAACGACGCGCATAGTTTCTTCGGCGCGCTGCATGACTCCGTGATTACCGGCCCGACATTGACGAACGTCAACGATTTTCGGGCCATTCTGATCGAATAGCATCGGCCGATCGAACATCGGGTCAGCCCCAAACCTCGCGTGCCGTCTCCGCGACCAGCCGCAGCTTCGCCATCTGCTCCTCCAGCGTCAGCGAATTACCTTCGACGGTCGAAGAAAAGCCGCACTGCGGGCTCAGGCAGAGCTGCTCGAGGGGAACATACTTTGACGCCTCCTCGATGCGGCGCTTGAGCATATCCTTGCTCTCGATCGCGCCGCGTTTGGTGGTAATCAGGCCAAGCACCACGATCTTGTTCTTGGGCACGAAGCGCAAAGGCTCGAAGCCGCCCGATCGCGCATCATCGTACTCGAGAAAAAATCCGTCGACCTCGAGCTGGCCGAACAGGGCTTCGGCTACGTGATCATAGCCGCCGGAGGCGACCCAGGACGATCTGAAATTACCGCGGCACATGTGCGTGCACACCGTCATCCCCGCCGGCCGGTTGGCGATCGCGGCATTGATGAGCTGTATGTATGTCAGGTGCTGAAGCTCGGCGTCCCCGCCGATACTCGCGACATGCGAGCGCTGCTCGGGGTCGTTCAAATAGGCCAGGCTGGTGTCGTCGAGCTGCAGATAGCGGCAGCCGAGCTTTCCCAGCTCGGCTATTTCCGCGGCGTACACCGCGGATAAATCGTGCCAGAATTCCGCTAAATCGGGATACACGTCCGCATCGATGGCGGCCCGCCCACCGCGATAGTGCATCATGCTGGGACTGGGTATGGTCAGCTTGGGTGTGCCGCGCGTGATCGATCGCAGATAGGCGAAATCCTCTCCAAAAATGCATTTTTCCAGCCGCAGTTTGGCGACGACGCGCAGTGCCGCGGGTGTGAATTCGATGTCGCCGGTTTCGTTGTGAAACCGCACGTTGAGGTTGCTTTGAACCTTGGCGACGCCGCCTATCTGATACAGAAAGTCCATATGCCACGAGCCGCGTCTGAATTCGCCGTCGGTAATTCCCGAAAGCCCCGCATCCTCCTGCATGCGCACGGCCTCGCGTATGGCTTCATCCTCGATCGCGCGCAGTTGCTGCGCCGATAATTCATTGCGTTTCGCGCTTTCGCGCGCCTGCAAAAGCCGGGGTGGTCGCAACAGGCTGCCGACATGATCGGCTCTAAAGGGAGGCTGAAGGCGCTGCATGGTTCGCTCCGTGTAATCGCAAAATTGTCGTCGAAGTTTGCGGCGCCGTCCATGAGCGCCCGGGGGCCGCAAGCCGCGAGGGGGATTACATGCCATTCACTGTCATGTATTCATGCTAGCCTGATGAAATGCTGGCCAGCCGCCTTCTCTCCACGCTCATGCTGCTGCAGACCCGCGGACGCATGAGCGCGCCGGATCTCGCCAAGGAACTCGAGGTCTCGATCCGCACGGTTTACCGCGACATCGACCAACTCAGCGCCGCCGGTATCCCGGTGATGGCCGACCGCGGCCGCGATGGCGGCTTTCAACTCCTGAATGGTTTTCGAACGCAGCTGACGGGCCTGACCCAGGCGGAAGCTGAGGCATTGATGCTGGCCGGACTGCCCGGCCCAGCGGCAGAACTGGGGCTGGCGGAGCGCATGTCCTCAGCCCGTCTCAAGCTGATGGCGGCGCTTCCCGTAGGTATGCGCGCCGAGCGCGTGGCGACCCGCTTTCACCTGGATGTCACGGGTTGGTTTCGAGCAACCGAGCCGGTGGCGTTGCTGCCCGCGGTAGCACGCGCGGTGTGGAACGAGCGCTTTTTGAAAATTCGCTACCGCCAGGGCGGCGACTCAAACGAGGTGCGAATCGGACCCCTCGGTCTTGTGCTCAAAGCAGGCGTTTGGTACCTCGTCGCGCAAAAGGGCAGCAGCTATCGCACATACCGCGCGTCAAACATCCTGGGCGTGGAATCCCTCGAGGAGTCCTTCACCCGGCCCGCGGACTTCGACCTCGCGTCGCATTGGACTCAATCTTCGCGCGAATACGAGCTTGGCAGCTATCGTGCCTACGCCACGATCAGGCTCTCCCCGCGCGGACGCACGATGATCAACTTGCTGGGCCCGTATGTTGAAGCGGCCGTGGCGAAGACCGCCGGTGAGCCCGATCGGCAAGGCTGGCTTCGCTGCACAATCCCGATCGAATCCGGCGACTTCGGAATTCGCGAACTGTTG
>DATNKC010000552.1:0-4563 GCA_035603615.1 Steroidobacteraceae bacterium
CGACGCCGTGCCGTCCGCGCCATTGGACAGGGCGGAGCTCTGTGCCGCGTAAACCGACGGGAGTGTGTTGAGGACGTCCTCGATGCGCGTCGCGCCGGTCTGCGCGATGTCAGTCGCCGTGACCGTCGTGACCGGGCTGATGGACACCAGATTCAGCGACTGGATGCGCGATCCGGTGACCACCACTTCCTGGATCTCACCGGTATCGGCTGCGACTGCGGCCGGAGTGCTCGGTGCGGTCTGAGACAAAGCCACCGGCACGACGGATGCTGTCGCTGCGGCCGCGCTGAGCACGGCACGCACGGCCTGCTGCAATATGCGATTCTTCCCCATGATTGGCTCCCTAGCGTCTGTGTACTGACTTGCTTCAGTTGCTCTGCCGGCACGCGCAAAGATTGTGTTTGGTATTCCCTGACGGACTGAGGGCGGAGCTTAGGTGAGATAATTCAAGACGAAGTTAGAAATGTGATCAAAGCCGCTCCAGGGGTGACGGGGCTCGATGGCGTGGGGATGACTGCGAGGCTCAGCCGCCAAACTTTTCTCATCAACAGAACGAAGATCATTGCCGCGAGTAAAAAAGCGCCGCGCAGCCCGATCGGCGCTGACGCATGTTTGCAACGAGCGAGAGGGTGATTGCCAGACGCGACATAAGATCCTGTGCCGCCTATGCTCAAACGGGGGCACGCACGGCGCCGAGAACTGTTTCGTCCCGCCTATAGACTCATTCGTCCCTGAAATTGCTCAAGCTCAGAGAGCGAGATTCCTCAACAAACGGTATTCTAGATCATGGCTGCAAATGTCAAATCTGACTTTTCTCTGCCGCGCTCGTCAATCACCCCTGCATCCACGACGTTGAATAGGGCTGCGCGAACTCATCCGCGGGTGTCGTACGGAGTTCTCGCGTTGCTCGCGGCAGCCTTCTGGCTGTTTGTTACGCTCACAGACGTCTTGTACGGCTACAGCATGCAGATCTACGCCTTCAAAGTGGTCAGGGATGAGTTATTCGTGCGTTGGTATGAGGTTGTTCTGCAACATATTTTGCTTTTCCCAATACTTTTTGTTTGTCTTGCTGCGTCGTTGCGCATGGGATGGGCACCGATCAGGCGCGTGCTGGTGCAGATCATGCTGGGTGGGATGTTCGCGGCGCTCTCATACTATGTAATGGAATTGTCCGAGTGGCTATTTTTCGGGGTATTAATGCCGAGAAAATCGGTCGGTGCCCAATGGACGGCCAGCTTCGTCACGTTTTTCATGACCTATAGCTTCGGCGTCATACTGGTCACGGCGTTCGCTTACTATCAGCGCTTCCGAGATGCAGAAGTCCGCAATTCGGCTCTCGAGCAAGGCTGGAGTAACGCGCGGCTTGCGGCCCTGCGTATGCAACTCTCGCCCCACACGCTGTTCAACCTCCTGCACACCATCCGTGGGCACATCAACAAAGAGCCGCAAGTGGCCCGAGCCATGGTGGTCCAGCTCGCCGACCTGCTGCGTCGTTTGCTCAGTGCCAGTCAACGGGAGTTTGCCTCACTACCGGAAGAGCTCACCTTTGTTCGCCTCTATCTCGAACTTCAACAGCAGCGTTTTGCCGAGCGCCTTGAGATTGTGCTGCCCGCGGTCGAGAACCATTGGGACTTGTGGGTTCCCACCTTGATACTGCAGCCGCTGGTGGAAAATGCAGTCGTTCACGGGCTTGCGGGCCACGAGGCAATGGTGCTGGTGCGAGTCGAAGTGCAGATCCAGCGTGAATCAGTCATCTTGCGCGTCATCAACACGACTGCGAAGGAGTGCACAGCAGGCCCCGATGGCATCGGTCTGAACAATGTCCGCGAGCGCCTCGATGTGCAATTTGGAGCGGATGCATCATTCACCGCAGGACCAAGCGGCAGCGAAGAATGGACCGCTGAAATCACGATACCGACGCTTCGCGAGCTGTCTGCATCACCGAGCGTCGCCATACCCTCGGGGTCTTGATGGATGTCATGATAGTCGACGATGAGCGCGTGGCGCGCCAGACTGTGCGGGAATGCTGCGAAGCAGAACCGGATCTTGCGGTCATCGGCGAATACGCCAACGCTTCTACAGCGCTCGCCGCCATCCGCCATCGTGCGCCGCATTTGTTATTTTTAGACGTGCAGCTCGGAGCCACCTCCGGAATTGAGCTGGCGCGCGCGCTTGCGCCACCTGCCCTGCCGTTGATCGTGTTCGTAACGGCATATGATCATTATGCACGGGAGGCGTTTGAAGTCAGCGCGGTCGACTATCTTATCAAGCCGTTTGACGAGCAGCGCTTCCGCGCCATGCTCATACGGGTTCGACAGCGCTACAGCGCGCAGAGCGTGTCTGAACGTGAAACCATATTGGCCAATTTGATCGCACAACTCGAGCGGGCTTCGCGATCGCTCAAAGAGGTGCGTCCCCGCCTGCTTGCGGAGGCGGAAGGGCATCGCCACATGATCGATGTCGCACAGATCGAAATGCTCGAAGCGGACCGTAATTATGTGACGCTGCGCGTCGACAACAAGACGTTTCACGCCCGGACCACGCTGCAGCAGGCCGCGGAGGCCATGCGCTCGCAACCGATGCTGCGCATCAGCCGTTCTTGCATAGTCAACATCAACCACGTGTGCGAAGTGACCCGCACATTGCGCGGCGACTATGTTCTCTTGCTCAGGAGCGGCGCCACGGCTTCAAGCAGCCAAGGATACCGCGACAAAGTGCGTGCGCACCTCGAGCAGCTGACTTTGGGCAGGGTATGAGCGCCAGTCGCAAGGTTTGCCGCCAGGCGCCGGTTAGTGAGCTGGACTGCCCGGCACTTGTGCCCTCAAACGATTTGACTCATTGACCGTCCACGTTACGGTACGAGTGCGTATCGAGCCGGCTCGAGGACTGCCGCGCAGATGCGGAATGCGCCAGAATATTTTGCTGCCGCGGCGTACAAGGTGGCCGCGTACATGGTGGAGCCTGCGCGCGCGCCCGCTCATGCCGTCGCTTGCGGCGCCCATAAAGCCATACGGCGATAGGACGGGCGAGCGCACTTCCACATGATCAAGGAGCGGAATTTTCCCGGCTCTAGCCCTCGAGCGATTCAGCCGCGCAAAGCTCTGCGGGCGATGCGATACCCCGGAGCGGATGCCGAGTAGCAATAGAAACGCCAACAGAACGGGTATGTCGGCGGCAATCGTGCCGAGCGCGTGACGAGCAATGGCTTGCTTGGACGCCGGCGAGCACCGCGCCTGTTGATAGTAGGCATCCCAGCTGCGTTCGTATCGAAAACGTACACATTGACGCAGCAGATCGCCATTGTTGCCGTCCGATACGCACACCGTGCTACGACAGTCATCGTCCACGGGATGCGGGTCCTCATCCACCGGGGTATCGAAGTCAAAGTAAGCTTCCATGCTGCTTGCCAGCACAACCGTTTCGGTCTCCTTATCGCTCCAAAATGTACGGACCAATCCGCGGCGCCCGTCGGTCGAGGATTGGATAAAAGCACCACGGCGACCTGATCGACGGGTATCCGCCGCGTCCAAACCAAATCCGTATTGCGCAAGCTCGGCGCGCCACGGCGCTTCGCACCACTCCACCCATACGGTCTCCGCAGGGACATGCAGCAAATCCGCGCACGTCACACTGCGCGAGCCCTTCGAATATGCCAGCGCGGTACACAGTCGCGTCAGATCGTCGCTGAGAACATAGCGTATGGGGCATTGTGCCACGCGGCCCGCATACTCGGCCGCGCCGCTCAGATGGCTCAATACGCCACTGGTCGTGTCTTTGACAATCAGCGGTTCGCGAAACTGCGCAAGACGATCCACTAACTTCATTTGCCAAAGCTAGCAAACACGCGGCGACAGGTTGGCCACTATGGGACGAAGCTGACCCCCGCGGGGAGCAAACCCCACTCTCCAGGGATCAGGCCGTCGAGCGCTCGGTCAAAGCCCGATGTCCACCGAGGTTAAACATAATTTTTTTCGGAGCGCGGCAAACTGCCGCGTTCTTTGCGCCTGGACAAGGGCACCAGCGGTATGACATTGAGTATGGCGTCGCGATACGAGGTACTCGATTGAATGCAGGCCCCAGAAGATAAAGTGAATGCGAATGTTCCATGATCGGCGACTTCCGCATAGGCAACCGCTCGAACATTCAGCAGAAGGGAACGTTCAATTCGCATAAATCCCAGGTCGGCCAAGCATGCGGTCAAGCGCTTGATAGAATCCCGCCGAATGTAGTCGCAAGTACCGCTGCGGATCGTCACATAGTTGCCATGGGCCTCTATGTAATCTATTTTTTCCACTTCCAGTGGGTATAGACGATGTTGACGTTCGCCCACCAAGAATCGCAACTTGTTGTACGAATGCGCGGGCAATTGAAAAGCGCCGCGCCGCTGCAGCGCCGGAAATAGGGAAGCGCTTGCGCGCGGAGACCGGCAGCAATGTTGAGCCCGCTCGAGCGACTGGCCCAGGCGTACCGCATCGACTGGCTTGAGGAGATAGTCGAGCGCACCGGCGGCCAATGCGGCCGCGGCGTGATCTGGGCCACCCGTGACGACAATGCTGAAGGGTC
>DATNKC010000553.1:0-2036 GCA_035603615.1 Steroidobacteraceae bacterium
AAGGTTACGCCGCGGGCCGCATCGCTGCCATGAGCTTGGCCTGATATACCTGAGCCTCGCGATGCATCAAAGCAAATTACTCAATTGGGTGCCGGCGATCTTGGTGCTGCTCGGCGGTTGCGCCGCCGAGAAGCCTGAAACTACGCCTGCTCCGAACACCGCAGACGCCAAAGCGCTGATTGAACAATCGCTGCCCCGCAACATGGCGGACAGAGCAGGTTGGACAACCGACATCTATGGCGCATTCACGGTGCTGACGGTCACGCCCACCCACGAAAACATTTGCGCTGTCGTCGCCGTCATCGCACAGGAGTCGGGATTTCAGGTCGATCCTGTTATACCCAATCTGGGCGTCATCGCCAGGAAGGAAATCGAGAGCCGCGCAGGCCGCGCCCATGTGCCGCTGGTTCTCGTGAACGGGGTGCTGCAGCTTAAATCACCCAATGGCCGCACCTACGGCGAGCGCATCGACGCTGCTCGAACCGAAAAAGACTTGAGCGACGCCTATGAAGATTTCATCGCAGCCGTGCCATTGGGGAAAGAATTGTTCGCGGATCGCAATCCCATACGCACCCGCGGTCCCATGCAGGTCAACGTGGCCTTTGCCGAGCAGTTCTCCGCCGCTGCACCCTATCCGTATCCGGTCCGCTCGAGTATTGCGGATGAGCTGTTTACGCGCCGCGGCAGCGTGTATTTCGGCATCGCCCATCTTTTGGACTATCGCGCACCGTATGACCAATTCCTGTACCGCTTCGCGGATTTCAACGCCGGACAGTTTGCGAGCCGCAACGCGGCGTTTCAAAATGCGGTCACCGTCGCCTCAGGTGTCCCGCTCATCGCCGACGGCGCGCTGCTGCCCCACGGCAGCGACGCGAATAGCCCGGGCGAAACTGAACTGGCCCTGCGCACGCTGGCGCCGCGCCTAAAGATGAGCACTGGCGCGATTCACAGCGCCTTGCTCGACGGAAAAACCAAGGGTTTCGAATCGACACCGCTGTATCAGCGCGTGTTCGCCATGGCGGACCAGCGCTCGGGACTCACGCAGCCCCGCGCTCTGGTGCCGCGTATCAAGCTGGCCGGACCGAAGATCAAGCGCAGCTTAACCACAGACTGGTATGCGCATCGCGTCGATGATCGATTCAAGCGCTGTTTGGCCGCTCACTAGGGAAATTGCCGGCCTTACTCACCATGCCCGGCAGCTCGCGTCCCATGTTGCCGGACAACCATCCCGCTGCCTCGATGAGGCGATCGAGATTGAGACCCGTGCGATAACCCGATCGCTCCAGCATATAAACCACATCCTCGGTGGGCACGTTGCCGGTGGCGCGAGGCGCGAAAGGACAGCCGCCCAGCCCGCCCAAGGAAGCGTCCACCGTTTTGGCACCCGCCGTCACCGCGGCCCAGACGTTCGCTAAACCGGTGTTGCGCGTGTTATGAAAATGCACCCGTACCGGCAGTGGGGCAATGGCCGCTCGGACCTTCGTGACCAGGTCCGCCACATCGCCGGGGCTCGCGACGCCAATGGTGTCGGCAATGGCTACCTCGAGCGGACCCGCCGCGGCGGCAACCTTGGCCATGTCGATGACACGCTGGGGATCGACTTCGCCGTCGAACGGACAACCGAAAGCAGTGGAGATGGTGATCTGCGCACGGCGCCCGGCTTGGCGAGCCAAGCGCACCACCTCGCAGCACATGGCCAGTGATTCATCGGAAGTTTGACCTTGATTGCGCTGCGCAAACCCGTCGGAGGCCGCGCATACGGCGCCCAGCTCATCGAGGCCCGCCTCAATCGCGCGCAGCGCACCGCGCTTATTCAACACCAAACCAATATAGATCACGTCGTCGCGCCGGGTGAGGCCCGCGGAGACCGCTTCGGCGTCCGCCATCTGCGGCACCAACTTCGGGTTGACGAAACTGGCCGCTTCGATGCGGCGCACGCCGGCATCGATCGCACGCCTGATCAGTTCCAGTTTCTGCGCGGTGCTGAATAGCACCGATTCGTTTTGCAGTCCGTCTCGCGGACCGACTTCGACAAT
>DATNKC010000554.1:0-5725 GCA_035603615.1 Steroidobacteraceae bacterium
AGTACTGATGCGTCTTGACGATGGCGAGATCCCGTGGAAACTCATCCGACACCTGATCGCAGAGGCGGATGCAGCGCCCCAGATCATCGTCGACCCACGCGCGCAACATGGCGCAGTTGAGCTGTTCGCGCCGCGTCGCGCCGGGCGCCGCGCGTTCCGCTGCCGCCAGATACTTCGCAGCGCGCGCCGCGCCCTCCGGCGCCTCCAGCAGCATCCACAGGATTCCGCCGTACACGTTGGCCATGCAGGATTCCGGGTCCGCGTCGGCGGCGATGAGGACGCGTTCGGCGCGGGTTTCATAGGCCAGATAACCTTCGATGAAATCATCGATGGCTCGCAGCGTGCTGTCGCGGCCGCCGCTGATCGAATTACCCAGATAATCTCGCTGCATGCCTAAATGATACCTCGGGTATTGAGGCAGCCGGCATGCGGAACTCGGCGCCGTGTGAGTTTGAGCGGCCCGAGTTCCCGTCAGGGAGCGTAAGGAGAATCGAGGCCCTGGAGCTTCCGGGCCTCGATTCTCCTTACCCTCCCTGCCGAGCGCTACCCGATCAAAATCACAGCCCCGAACCGTAATTAGCCTTCAAAAACGCCGCGACGTCCGCCGCCGAGCGCTGCGGAATCTCGAGCTGCGGCAAGTGGCCGACTTCGGGATAGGTGATCAATTTCGATCCGCTGATCGCCGCCGCGAATTTTCCCGCCGCACTGGGTTCGATCAGCGGGTCGCTCTCCCCCCACAAAATCAGTGTGGGAACCTTGATGCTCGACAGCAGTTCGGCGGTCGAGCCCGCTCGCGAGCCCATATTGACGCTCATCAAAATTTCGCGGTGGCCGGGCGCCCGCTGAAACTCCGCAAAGCGATCCACGATGGACGGCGTGATCAGCGATTTGTCGTAGACATCGACCTTGAGACCCTGGTCGATCAAGGGCCGATTGTCGATTTTGCTCAGCAAGGTGCGTCCGAGACGATATCGCAGGATCTGGAATGCCAAGGGCTGCTTGCCGGGTTTGTCGTTCGCAAAGCCGGCCGCATCGACCAAAATCAACGCATTGACTCGATCCGGATGGCGCACGGCGAGTTCCCAGGCGGCCCCGCCCCCCATGGAATTGCCGGCAACCGCAAACTTCGGCAATGCCAGTTTCGCCGCGAAGGCGTCGACAAAGTCCGCCAAGCCCTCGCCGCTCAAGGTGGTGCCCACCGGCGCGCGGGTCAAACCATGACCGGGAAAATCCAGGCTGATGATATGGAACTGCGGCTCGAGTTCCCGCACCCAACCCTCCCACGTGGTGAAGGAGTCCCCAAACCCGTGCAACAACACGAGCAATGGCGCGCTTGGATCGCCGTTCTCGCGATAGTGCGCGTGATAGCCCCCGGGCAGATCCACGAAGTGCGAATCGCCTTGGGCGTATTTCGCCTCCAGCGTCGCATAGGGAATATCCGGTCCGCGCAGCCAGAGCCATGCGCCGATCAGGATCAGCACGATGAGCCCCAAAACGATGCCGAGAATTCGCATGGCCATCCTAGTATTTGTAAGTCAGTCGGATGCCTACCGTCGTAGGCTCGCCGGCCGCGGCGACTTCGCTGGTCGGCAGGAAGAAATTCCGGGTGAGATCGTAGGATTTATCAAAAATATTCCGGCCCCACAGTGTCACCGTCCAGGGCGCGCCGGAGGCCGGCGCCAGCGTCAGATTCGCATTCGCCAGCCAGTATTTCGGAATGGTGAAATCGTTGCTGCCCAACAAGAAGAACTGACTGTAGGTATCGTGAAAACTGTAATTCGATTCGGCGGTCACGCTGAAAGCGCCCACATTCCAGCTGTAACTCACATCGCCGCCGTAACTCCATTTCGGAAAGCTTTCCGGCTGGCCGTTGTAATCGACCGGCGGCTGCGCCGGATTCAAGGGAGCATTCAGCAGCTTGCTGGTGTAGTAGCCCTCGGCAAACCCGGCATATTGGGTAATGGAAATACCAGCGAGCGGCTGCCATTCCAAATCCATTTCACCGCCGCTGATGCGCGAATTGGCATTGACGAATCGGCCGATGAAGGTCTGCGACGCATCGTCGAAGACCTTGCCCAGAATCTGCTGATCCCTGTAGCGATAGTAGAAAACGGATGTGTCGACTCGCAGGGTGCGCGTGAGGTCTGATTTCACGCCGATCTCGAAGGCGGTGAGTCTCTCCGGCTCGAAGGGATCCGCCGCCGGCGCAGTGAGCGTATTGTGCGCGGTGAAGCCGCCCGACTTGACGCCGCGGCTGATGCTCCCGTAGATCAGCGTGCTGGACACGGGCTTGTAGTCCAGCTCCGCCTTTCCGGAGGGTAAGTTCGAGGTGATCGATCCGCCCAGCGCGCCGCCGGTCAGCGAGGGTGCTCCGGGCAGAAATGCCGTATTGAGCCCGATCAACTCACGGCTCTCGTGATCCTCGCGCACGCCGAGCGTCGCCTTCAGGGTGTCGGTGAATTGATAGTCGCCCTGCGCGAAGACCCCGACGGAGTTGGCGACTTGCTCGTAAGTGGTCACCGTGATGCCGCCCAGCCGATCGGTGAGGTCGGAATAGAAGTTCTCGCGCAGATCTTCATTGGAGTAGAAAACGCCGGTCACCCAACCGAAAGGCCCATGGTTCCCCGCCAGGCGCAGTTCCTGGGAGAACACGTCGAGATCGCTGTTCAAGTATTCGTCCGAGTCGTCGAATTGCGTGGCATCCCAGTCCGCATATTCGCGCCGGATGAGTTTGTTGTAGGCGGTAATGCTGGTGAGTTTGGCGCCGCCGAAATCGATATTGGCGGTCAGGTCGACGCCGTTGTTGCTGTCGTCGAGCCCGGGCTTCGAACTCGCACTGATGCCGATGAGCTTGGCAAACGTCGGATTGAGCCCCCAGCCTGTGACGTAGCGCGACGTATCCGCGGGAATGGCCGGGCCGCCGTTGCCGGGCGTATAGGGTTGGAGCAAGTACAGGCCCTGTTCATCGGACTTATCCTGCGCCCAATGAACGCCGAGCCGAAAGTCAATCGCGTCCGCCGGATCCCATTGCAATTGGCCGCGAACCGCGACCTTGTCTTTGTCGCCCAACGATTGTCCGGTGACGCGATTGCGCTGCCACGCGCCGCCCTGTTCCGTTGCCACGGCGAGCCTTCCCGTCAGCCCGTCGGCAATGCTGCCGGACACGAACCCATCCGCGTTGACCTCATTGTGCGAGCCGTATTCCAGCGAGAATCCCGCATGCGGGTCCGCAGTGGGGCGATTGCTGATGAAATTGATCTCGCCACCGGTGGTATTGCGGCCATACAAGGTGCCTTGCGGACCGCGCAGCACTTCAACGCGATCGATGTCGAACAACTGGCCCTGGGTCTGGATGGGCAACGCGAACGCGACGCCGTCCAGGCTCACGCCCACGGGCGAGGTGTTATTGGAGGTGTAGTCGATGAAGCCGACACCTCGCAGACGAAACTGCGGTTGACTGCTGCCAAACGCAGGCTCCACTTGCAGGCTGGGAACCGCGTTCTGCAAATCGTTGACATAGCTGATGGACTTTGCCGCCAGACTTTGGCCGGAGAGCACCGACATGGCGATACCGACGTTTTGTGCCGATTCCTCGCGCCGCTGCGCGGTCACGACGATTTCCTCGAGTGCGCCGTTGTCGTTCGCCAAGGCGCCCACAGAGACGAAAATGGCCCCGGCGCCCGCAGCGGCGGCCATTAACCGAATGAACATCCCAATTCTCCTCATACCGATGCCTACCAATCTGCGCGCATCATGGGTGAGGCGTACGTCCTTTGTGAACTGTTGTTTGCGTAGTTGATGATGCGGAAATGTTATTGCGTCCAACGCATAGCCTATCGATAACTGTTCGCCACTGGAAATGTGCTCTTGCGCTTGACTTAGATGTAGAAATTACACCTAAGATCCCCGCACGATTTCTTCTAGCGCGATCCATGCGTAAACTAGCGGCCATCCGTTTCCTCCAGGCTGCCAATGCTGCGGAATTTTCTCATGCTTTTTGCGTGTCTGCCGCTCTTTGCCGCGGCTCTCGCGCATGCGCAGACCTCGCCCATTCCGGCCGCCGACTACAAGGTGGCGAGAGGGTGGCGGATCGGCGGAAATAACGCCTGGGATACCTTGGCGTTGGATGCCAGCGGCGGCCGCTTGTTCGTGACGCGAGACGACCACGTCGATGTGATCGAAACCGCCAGCGGCAAACTGACCGGCAATATTCCGCGCACGGCCGGCGTGCACGCGATCGCATTCGCGCCTTTGATCAAGCGCGGCTTTACCAGCAATGGCCGCGCCAATTCCGTCTCGGTTTTTGAACTCGATACGCTGCGCGTGGCTTATGAAGTACCCATTTCGGGGACCTCGCCCGGCGCCATTCTCTACGAACCGCAGCAAAATCACATTTTCACCGCCAATCGGGAAAGCGCGAATCTATCGGTGCTCGATGCCGGGACTCTGCAAGTCGTGGCCACCGTGCCGCTACCCGGCCCCCCGGAATCCATGGCCACGGACGAGGCGGGACATGTGTACGTGAATATCAACACGGCGCCGGGAAGGTTGGTGATGATCGACGCCAAGTCTTTGATGGTGAAAGCCAAATGGCTGCTGAAGGAATGTGCGGGACCAACCGCCATTGCCATCGATGCCATGCATCATCGACTGTTCTCGGTCTGCGCAAACCAAGTCATGGCGGTCACGGACTCAGCCTCAGGCAAGGCGATCGCCCAAGTCGTGATCGGCCGGGGATCGGACGGCGCCGTCTTCGATCCTGAACTGGGCCTGGCGTTCAGTTCCAATGGGATCGACGGCACGCTGACCGTGATTCATCAAGATTCGCCGGATGAATATCGGGTCGTCGCCACGGTCACAACCCAGGTCAGCGCCCGCAGTATGGCGCTCGATCCTGCCACCCACAGGATTTATCTGGCTGCCGCGCAATTCGGTCCGCCGCCCGCGGTGAGCGAGGATCAGCCGCGCGCACCCGCGACCGTGGTACCGGATAGCTTTCTAATTCTGGTTGCACAACCCAAATAGGCCAACCTATGAGCGAGCGTACTCAAGTGGTTTGCGGTCATTGCGACTCGGTCGTCGGCTTGCCGAGCGATCGGCTGAAGGACGCTCCCCGCTGTCCCAAGTGCCATTCGCCCTTGTTCGAAGGCAAGCCGGTCGAATTGACCGAGGCGAATTTCGACAAGCACCTGAGCCGGAGCGATCTGCCGCTGGTGGTGGATTTTTGGGCCCCCTGGTGCGGACCGTGCATCGCCATGGCGCCCTTTTATGAAGCAACCGCGCGCCAATTGGAGCCCAAGCTGCGCTTTGCGAAGCTAAATACCCAGGATGAACCGGCGCCGGCCGGACGCTTCAACATCCGCGCAATTCCCACCATGATCGTGTTTCGTTCGGGCAAGGAGATTGCCCGCCAGACCGGCGCCATGGATTCGGCCAGCATGCAGCGTTGGCTGAACGCGGTCTCGGCACTGTGAGATTGAGCGTCACGCGTGGGAGGCCAAGGGGGACGGTGAAGCTTCGAGGCCCTGATCTTCCGGGCCTCGAAGCTTCACCATCCCCCTAGGACACGCGAGCCGCTCAATTTCACAGTGCCGAGCATTAAGCCACCGAGTTAAGCCATCGCTGCATGCTGGCCGAATCCATGGCGCCGGTTTGGCGGGCAATCTCCTTGCCCGCACGAAACACGATCATGGTGGGAATTGAGCGGATGTTGAAGCGTCCGGCC
>DATNKC010000555.1:0-2414 GCA_035603615.1 Steroidobacteraceae bacterium
CCGTCCAAGGAGCGCCACTGGACCTCGATGGCCCGCTCGCGTTGTAATGCCACTAGCTCTGATTGCAGTCTAGTGGCGGCATTGTCAATGCAGAGCCCAACATGCTTACGGATACGGTCGAAGTCCTTGCACGAAGCCCGAGCCAGTTCCGCCGTACGCTGTAAGTCGCTTTGCGCCTCATTCTGTTGTCTCACATAAACGGCAGTCAGGCGGCAGCCGTGTCGCTGCGCGAGATTGGCTGCCAGACGCATGCGCTCACCTGCAGACTCGCCTTGATCGAGATGGACGATAAGATCCCTTAGTGCCATAAGAAAATCCTCGCCGGATCAACCGGTGAACTCATCCAATGCCCCAAATGCCCCTGATCGCCAAATGCGCGCCGAGGAGCAACAGTCCCAAAAAAAACCATCGCTGAAACGTCTCGGGACGCATCAAGCGTATTAGGCGTTGACCTGCGGCCATTCCGACCAGAGCCGGAATGAGGGCAAGAAGGGAATACGCGGCGGAGCTGCGATCTAGCGTGCCGGATGCCCCCAGAGAGAAAGCAAGGGCGATGGTCGAGACGGTGAATGAGAGCCCGAGCGCCTTTCCAAACGCTTCGCGCGGTAAGCGTAGCGCCTGCAGGTATGGCACCGCCGGTATCACGAATACGCCGGTTGCCGCCGTAATGAGCCCCGTTGCGCCACCGACAAGGGTTCCCAACCACCATTCCGTCTTCGCTGGTACACGCGGCACGTGCGCTTTCATTAAACCAGTCGCCGCGTAGACTATCAGTGCGATGCCTAGGGCAACCGACGCAAATTCGCTTTTCGGGCCGGTCATAAAACCAGCACCGGCCCACACCCCAAGACAGACTCCGACCTGCGTCAGCCAAAGTCGTCGGACGAGCTGCCAAAGTCCTGGTCCGATTAGCATCTGCCAAATATTCGTGATCAGCGCGGGCACTACCATGAGGACCGCTGCTCGGGCGGGAGGCATTGCAATACTGAGCAAACCGATTCCGACCGTAGGCAGCCCGAGGCCGCTGACTCCCTTTGCCAATCCAGCGAAAAAAAATGCGACGGCGCCGTAAGCGAATTGGATGATTGGAGTGGACACGACGCCAGTGTCAGGTCGAATTCCAAGCGGCACAATGCGGCATTCCGTAAGGCTGCCTTCGGCTATACCATAGGCAGGTCATCCGAGGGTGTGGAATGCATTTTGATTTGACCGATTTGGGGCTGTTCGCGGCCGTCGTCGAGGAAGGCAGCATTACCGCGGGCGCTTCGCGTGCGAGCCTTTCTCTGCCGTCCGCGAGCGCACGCCTGAAAGGGATGGAGGAAATGCTTGGAACGGATTTGCTCGAGCGACATCGCCGAGGCGTGCGGCCGACCCCCGCAGGGCGTGCCCTGTCTCACCACGCTCAACTGGTTTTGGCGCAAATGGAGCGATTGCGCGGCGATCTGCGCGAACATGCGCGCGGCGGCGTGCGGGGACATATCAGATTGATGTCAAATGCGACTGCACTGGAAGAATACCTTCCGGAAGTTCTTTCTGGCTGGCTCGCCACGAATCACGGCGTCGACATCGCGCTGGAGGAGCGACTCAGTCACGAGATAGGTCCGGCTGTGGCGCAAGCCCACACCGACATCGGCGTGCTGGCCGATTTGGGCGGCGTCGAGGGACTCGAGACTTACCCCTTCCGCATCGACAGGCTGGTGGTGGTAGTACCACGCGGTCATAAATTGGCGGCCCGGCGCGACGCCACATTTGTCGAAGTGCTGGATGAGGAGTTTGTCGGCCTGGAGGCCGGGAACACGCTTGCCGAGCACATCGCTTGGCAGGCTGCGCGGCTTGGCCGCTCGCCGAAGCTGCGGATTCAGCTTCGCCGAACGGACGCCGTTTGCGGCATGGTGCAGGCGGGTGTGGGAATTGCTATCGTGCCGGAAACGGTCGCTAGGCGCTGTCGGCGAACCATGTCACTCAGTACGCTGCGGCTCACCGATGCATGGGCGACGCGAAAAATCATTGTCTGTGTGCGCCGACTGGACGCCCTGCCCGCACATGCGCGCCGATTGGTTCGGCATCTGGTGGGGACAGCTAAGGTTAATGTGTAATTGATTGCCTCCAATAGTGAAAGGAGCGACGAGATGAAAGGCAAGGTCTGGTTCATAACAGGCACGTCCAAGGGCTTTGGACGCGTATGGGCGGAAGCTGCGCTGGCGCGCGGCGATCAAGTCGCCGCCACAGCGCGCGACCTCAAATCGCTGGACCCATTGGTGCAACGCTTCGGCGATCAGGTTGCGGTACTCGCGCTGGATGTGACCGACAAAGGTGCTGTGGATGCGGCCATCAGCGCCGCCATCGCGCGTTTTGGCCGCTTAGACGTGGTGGTCAACAACGCAGGCTATGGACTATTCGGCGCTATTGAGGAA
>DATNKC010000556.1:0-2548 GCA_035603615.1 Steroidobacteraceae bacterium
ACGATAGCGCTGCTTGTGACCGCCGCCGATGTGGCGCGTGGTCTGGCGGCCCGAATGATTGCGGGCGCCGGTGCGGTTCTTCTTGGTGGTGAGCGATGCGATCGGTCCGCCCTTATGCAGGTGCGAGCGATCCACTTTGACCACGAAGCGCGTACCCGGTGAGGTCGGCTTCATCTTGATGAGTGCCATGGCCGTTACGCTCCTATTTCGCCGAGGCGCCGGTAAAGTCGATGGATTGGCCTTCGCCTAAGCGCACATACGCTTTCTTGAAGCCATTACGCTTGCCGGGCATGTTCTTGAAGCGGCGCGTCTTGCCGGGGCGATTCAATAAATTGACGCCCTCGACTTTGACCTCGAACATCAGTTCGACGGCACCCTTGACCTCGGCTTTGGTGGCATCGTCGCGCACCCGAAACACGTATTGATTGGCTTTCTCAGTCACCGTCGCCGCTTTCTCGGAGACATGCGGCTGAATCAGCACCGTCATTAATCGTTCTTTATTCATGCGCGCCTCCGAGACGCTGGTCCAGCAACTTCAAGGCGCCCACGGTGGCAACGACCTTGTCGTGCTTGACCAAGCTCAAGGGATCGAGAGCCGACACCGCCATCACTTCGACGTGCGGAATGTTGCGGGCCGCCAGGAACAATTTCTCTTCGTAAGCCTCGACCAAAATCAGTGCGCGGCTCAAGCCGAATTCAGCCAATTTGCTGATGAGCAGTTTGGTGCGCGGCGCGGAAAGCTCGATCGACTCGACGGCCACCAACCGATCATCACGCACCAGCTGCGACACCATGGTTTGCATGGCGGCGCGATACATCTTGCGGTTGACCTTTTGCGAGAAGTCGCGCGGCTTGGCCGCGAATGCACGGCCGCCGCCGACCCAGATGGGGCTGCGAATCGAGCCGGCCCGCGCCTGGCCCGTGCCTTTTTGGCTCCAGGGTTTCTTGCCGCCGCCGCGCACTTCGGCGCGGGTCTTCTGGGCCTTGGTGCCGGAGCGGCCGGCGGCCATATAGGCGGTTACCACCTGGTGCACCAGCGCTTCGTTGTAGACGCGCCCAAAGGCGGCATCCGACAACTGAATTTCGCTGGCCGGCTTCGCGTTTTTTAGCTGGACTATCATGAGGTCTACTTCTTCTCAGCTTTGGCTGCGCCGGCCTTGGGAGCCGCACCCTTCGGAGCGGGAGCGCCCTTGGCGGCAGCGGGGGCTTTGTTCGGCATCAACTTCTGGCGTCGGGCCTGGCCTTTCGCCTTGACCGACGGCTTCACGATGACGCGGCCGCCCTCGGCACCCGGCACGGCGCCGCTGATGAGCAGCAAATTACGCACCGCGTCGACTTCAACGATGCGCAAGTTTTCAATGGTGCGATTGCGCACGCCCATGTGACCCGACATGCGCTTGCCTTTGAACACGCGGCCCGGCGTCTGGCGCTGGCCGATGGAACCCGGCGCGCGATGCGATAGCGAGTTTCCGTGGGTTTTCATGCCGCCGGCGAAGTTATGCCGCTTCATGGTGCCCTGAAAGCCCTTGCCCACCGTGGTGCCGGTGACATCGACGATCTGCCCGGCCTTGAACATGTCGACTTTGAGCTCGCCGCCGGTCGCCAGCTCGTCGCCTTCACCTTTACTCAAGCGGAATTCTTGCGAGGTATACCCGGCGGCAACATTTGCCTTGGCGAAGTGGCCGGCGAGAGCCTTGGTGACGCGCGAAGGACGGCGGCTGCCAATGGTGACTTGGACCGCGCGATAGCCGTCGGCTTTATCGTTTTTGACTTGCGAGATGCGATTCGGTAACGCCTCGACCACCGTCACGGGGACGGTAACACCGGCGTCGGTGAACACTCGGGTCATGCCGCATTTGCGGCCAACCAGACCAATGGACATTGTCAATCCTCATACAGCGAGAGCTTCAGTGAGCCTCGCATCGTTGCGACAGATCAGCGGTTTGGACACACGGACCCCAGATTCCCTTGAGAATCTGGCGTCGGCGCCCACGCGCTCCGACCTCCAAAATGGACGCGGGAGTATAGGGATCCCATGCGCATCACGCAAGGGAGCCTATGCGGCCCCGCACCAAAAAACCCTTAATTCAACTTGATTTGCACGTCCACGCCGGCCGGAAGCTCGAGCTTCATGAGGGCGTCCACGGTCTTGTCCGTGGGGTTCAAAATGTCCATGAGACGCTTGTGCGTGCGGATTTCGAACTGATCACGGGCATCCTTATCGCCGTGAGGGGCGGTCAAAACCGTAAAACGCTCCAT
This sequence comes from Steroidobacteraceae bacterium, assembly GCA_035603615.1. Taxonomy (GTDB): domain Bacteria; phylum Pseudomonadota; class Gammaproteobacteria; order Steroidobacterales; family Steroidobacteraceae; genus Bog-1198. The sequence continues at coordinate 2,260 of DATNKC010000556.1, forward strand.
TTTGATGGGTAACGGCACGGGACCCTTGACGGTCGCGCCGGTGCGTTTCGCGGTATCGACGATCTCGCGGGCCGACTTGTCGATCAGGCGGTGATCGAAAGCCTTCAGGCGGATGCGAATGTTCTGATTAGCCATAAGTATTCTCTAGGCGCTGCGCGCCAACTTCCTAGGCGCTTCGCGCCAACTTCCTAGGCGCTGCGCGCCAACAATTCCCGGGGTCGAAGCGACCCCGTCCTTAAACGGGGTGCGGATTCTACCTTACTAATACGTGTTTCGCGCCAAAATTTAG
>DATNKC010000557.1:0-5531 GCA_035603615.1 Steroidobacteraceae bacterium
ACTGGGCAAGACCGCGCCCAAGCTCATCGAAGATCTGGTGCCGAAGCTCTTGCCGATGAGCGTGGTCGTCAAAGTGCTGCAGTACCTGTTGCTGGAGCGCGTGCCGATACGCAACTTGCGCACCATCTGCGAAACGCTCGCAGAGCTCGCGCCCAAGACCCAGGACCCGGTGGCGTTGGTCGCCGCCGTGCGCGTCGCACTGGGCCGCACCATCGTGCAAAACATTGGCGGACTGCGCCAGGAATTGCCGGTGATTACCTTGGACCCCGCGCTCGAGCAGGTGCTGCAAGACTCGATGGCCGGCGGCGTCGATGGATCGCCGGGATTCGAGCCGGGTCTGGCGGACAGGATTCAAACCGCGTTGGGCGACAGCGCGCGACGCCAGGACGCAGCGGGTGAACCCGCTGTGCTGTTGGTCGCCCCGAAGATTCGCCCTTGGATCGCGCGCCTGATGCGCCATTCCACGCCGTCACTCTCGGTGCTTGCCTATAACGAGATTCCGGAAAACCGCCGCATCCGCGTGATTGCGGCGGTGGGCCGCTAGAGTTTGGAATTGATACGGAGGTTGCATGAAGATTAAAAGATACACGGCACCCAGCATGCGCGCGGCTCTCGCCCTCGTGAGGTCGGAGCAGGGACCGGATGCCGTCATCCTGTCGAGCCGTCGCGGTGAGGAGGGCATCGAAGTCATCGCAGCCGTGGATTATGACGAGGCCCTGTTTGCGGACGCCAAGCGTCATCGGACCGCCGCGATCATGGTCCCCCCCGATATGACGCTCCCAGCGGCGCCAATAGTGCCCATTTCGCCGATCGCGCCGATCGCTCCGATCGCGCCAACGGTGACCGCAGCGCCAAAGATGGCCGCAGCGCCAAAGATTGCCGTAGCGCCGCCCAAGACGCCGCCAGCGCCCATAGCTGGCGCGGCACCCAAAGCGCCGATGGCCTCGACCGCGGCCAGAGCGTCGCCGATCGCCGCGCGCCCGATGCCGCGGCCGATGCCGTGCCCGGTGGCTGCGCCCGCAGGCGAGGGTTTGGGCGCCATGCAGCGAGAATTGCAGGACCTGCGCCGCTTGCTCGAGACCGGCCTCGCCGGCATGACCTGGAGCGATAAGCGTCTGCGAGAACCCTTGCAAGCGCGCGTACTGGAGGAGCTCTCGGCTATCGACATCGCCCCTGACGTCGCGATGGCCTTGGCGAGCCTGACGCCCCACCGCACCAGCCTCGACAACCCTTCGCATATTCCATTGGCGCTGCTGGTCAAGCATTTGCCTGTGATCAACGACACGACCTGCCTCAGCGGCGGCGTTACCGCGGTCGTGGGCCCAACCGGTGCCGGCAAGACCACGACCATTGCAAAGCTCGCCGCGCGCTGGTGCATGCTGCACGGAAGCCAGGACCTGGCGTTGGTCAGCACGGACAGCTACCGAATCGGTGCCCGCGAACAATTGCTGACCTACGCACGCATCTTCGGAGCACCCCTGTACGCCGCCAACAGCGGGCAGGAATTGGGCCGCGTGCTGCAGCGGCTCACATCCAAAAAATTGATTCTGATCGATACGGCGGGCATGGGACCGCGCGATGTTCGGCTCACCGAACAGCTCGCCGCACTCAAACTCGGCGCCGCGCGGGCGCGGGTGCTGCTGGCGCTGCCGGCGCAAGGCGAGGGCCATGCGCTGGAGGAAATCGTGCGGGCCTTCGCAGGCATCAACCCGGCCGCCTGCATCTTGACCAAGGTCGATGAGGCTGCGAGCTTGGGCGGAGCGATTTCCGCGGTGCTGCGCCATAAGTTGAAAATCGCTTATGTGTGCGATGGACAACGAGTGCCTGAGGACTTGCACGCGGCACATCAGAAAAGGGTGTGGCTGATCCGCGCGGCGCTAAAGCTCAAGGAAGGCGTGCCGCGCTCCCGCAACGAGGCGTCGTTGGCCCGCGTCTTCGGCCGAGCTGCTGCCCATGCGTGATTCCAGACTCTCTCCGGAACGAGCCGACGCATTGGCCGAACTCAACTCTTCGCGTCCCGTCAAGGTCATCGCCGTCACCGGCGGCAAGGGCGGTGTGGGCAAGACCACGGTGTCCGCCAATCTGGCGGTTTCCATCGCGGCATCGGGCCGCGACGTGATGTTGGTGGATGCCGATTTGGGGTTGGCCAACGTGGACGTGGTGTTGGGTCTGCACACCCGTTTCCACCTGGGCAACGTCATTGAAGGCCGGTGCGCTCTGGAGGACGCCATCGTCACCGGGCCGCACGGCCTGCAAATCGTGCCGGCCGCCTCCGGCATCAAACGCATGGCGAGCTTATCGCAGGCCGAGCACGCGGGGATCATCCGCGCTTTCAGCGATCTGTATCACCAGATCGAGGTGCTCATCGTCGATACGGCGGCCGGCCTGCACGACAGCGTCATGACCTTCAGCCAGGCGGCGCACCATGTGCTCGTGGTCGTGTGCGACGAACCGGCCTCGATCACGGATGCCTACGCATTGATCAAGGTGTTGAGCCGCGAGCATGGCGTACAGCGATTTCAGATTTTGGCGAATCAGACCCGCAGGTCCGGCGAAGGCCCCGATCTTTTCCAGAAAATTAGCCGAGTCTGTGACCGATTTCTCAATGTGACACTGGAGTTCGCCGGCTCGATACCGTTTGACGACTATCTACGGCGCGCCGTGCAGCGCCAGACGGCTGTCGTGGATGCCTACCCGGCATCTATTTCCTCCATTGCGCTCAAGAATCTGGCTTCCAAAGCCGATAAGTGGTCTGTGCCCCAAGGGGCGCGAGGTCATTTGGAGTTCTTTGTCGAACGAATGGTCGGGGCCAGGATCGCTCCTTCCTCGACGGTATTGCAATGAGAGCAAGCACACAGTACTCGAACACGCAAAAACGCGGCGCGAAACCGCTGACGGATGAGCACGTGCCGATCGATCAGGTGCCGCAGCACGAATTGGTGTTGCGACACGCCGATTTGGTGAAGCGTATTGCCTATCACCTGGTCAGCCGCATGCCGCCGAATGTGGAGGTCGATGACTTGATTCAGTCGGGCATGATCGGCCTGCTGGACGCGGCCAAACATTATTCGGCTACCAAAGGCGCAAATTTCGAGACCTACGCCGGCATCCGCATACGCGGCGCCATGCTCGATGAGGTGCGCAAATCCGATTGGACGCCGCGCTCGGTGCATCGAAACATGCGCGAGATGGCCGATGTGATCCGCAAGATCGAAAACGCGAAGGGCCAGGACGCCACGCCGACCGACATTGCCCAAGGACTCGGGGTCTCCATCGAGGAATATCACAAGCTGGTGCAGGATGCGGCCAGTTGCCGGCTGTTCAGTTTCGATCAGATGGGATCGAGCGAGGACGAATCAAGTCCCGCCGATCATGCGCGTGACGATGGACCGGGACCCCTGGATGACATGGAGGATGCCGGATTTCGCGGCGCACTGGCCGCGGCCATCAACGTGCTGCCGGAGCGCGAGCGGCTGGTGCTCTCCTTGTACTACGACGACGACATGAACCTGCGGGAAATCGGCGAGGTGCTCGAGGTTTCCGAATCCCGCGTCTGCCAGATCCACGGCCAGGCCTTGGTGCGTCTGCGTGCCCGATTAGCGGAGTGGCTCTCGCCAGACTGATCCATGGATATTTTAAGCATCATCGGCATCGTACTCGCGCTCATAGCGATCATCGGCGGCGCGATCCTGAAAGGCAGCAGTGCCGGTGCGCTGGTCGGCAGCGCGGCCTTCGTCATCGTGGTCGTCGGCACGCTCGCCGCGAGCCTGGTCCAGACCCCGATGGCGACATTTTTGCGGGCGTGGAAAATCGTCTCCTGGGTGTTCAAGCCGCCGGCCAACAACCCCGCGGGCATGATCGAAAAAATAGTCGAGTGGAGCAACGTCGCGCGCAAGCAAGGATTGCTCGGCTTGGAATCCGCGGTCGAAGGCGAAAAAGACCAGTTTCTAAAAAAGGGCTTGCAGTCCCTGGTGGATGGCGGCGAGCCGGACGCGATTCGTTCCAGCATGGAGATCGAACTGGAGACGATGGAGCACTTCGATACGCAGGCCGCCAAGGTGTTCGAATCCATGGGCATATATTCCCCGACCTTGGGCATCATCGGCGCGGTCATGGGACTGATGGCGGTCATGCAGAACCTCAATGACCCCTCGAAGCTCGGCCACGGCATTGCGGCGGCGTTCATCGCAACCATCTACGGCATCGCCTTCGCCAATCTTTTGTTCCTGCCCATGGGCAACAAGCTCAAAGCCGTGATTCACAGCCAATCGCAGGTTCGCACCATGGTGATCGAGGGACTCATCGCCATCGCGCAGGGCGAGAATCCGCGCAATATCGAATCGAAACTACAAGGGTACTTTCACCACTAGCACGTCATGGCCCGCAAGAAAAAGCACGAAGAGCACATGAACCACGAAGCCTGGGCCATTCCCTATGGCGACCTGGTGACGCTGTTGTTCGCGCTGTTCACGGTGATGTACGCCATGTCGTCGGTCAACGAGGGAAAGTTTCGCGTCCTGTCCGATGCCATGATCGCGGCGTTCAACGGCGCGCCGAAAACCATGCGCCCGGTGAACATGGGCGAGCCGGAACCCGGCAAGGGCGGCGAGAAGCCTTTGATCGGCATCACGCCCACCGCGCTGATCAAGATCAAGACCCAGGACGCGGTGACCGCGATACCGAAGCCGCAGTCGCCGGACGTGCCGGGGTCCCTGATTCGCATGGAGCGCGAGGTGCAGGATGCGATGCGCGCATTGATCGACGCGAAACTGATCACGGTGAAGCGCGAGAGCATGTGGCTGGAAATCGAAATCAACACGGATATTCTTTTTCCGAGCGGCTCCGGCGCGTTTTCGAGTTCAGCGGAACCGGTGCTCGACAAGCTGGCGGAGGTGCTCAAGCCCTTCCCCAATCCGATCCGCGTCGAGGGCCACACGGACGATCGCCCGATTCACACCGGGGCATTCCCCTCCAATTGGGAACTGTCGGCAGCGCGCGCCGCGAGCGTCGTGCATCAGTTCACGAAGCAGGGCATCGATCCGTTGCGGCTCGAGATCGTCGGTTTCGGAGAGTTTCATCCGCGCCAGGCGAACTCTTCCAGCGAGGGACGCAATGCGAATCGACGCGTTGCCGTTTTGGTGCTGGAGGCCGTGTCTCCCGCGGACACCACGACGGCGAGGACCACGACGGATACGCCGGCGACTCTCGCGCCCGGCGTCGAATTGGCCGATGCCGGCAGCGCCACCAACCGCTTGGCGGTGCGCGTGGCGCCCGCCGATCTCGATCAGACCGTGTTGATGAAGGACACGAAACCGACAGCGCCCGAGTCACCCAAATCCCCATGAGCGAGGTCACGCAATGAGTGAAGTTGACCGCTTAAGCAATTCAGGCCTTTACCCGACTCTCCCGATCGCCGATCGGCGATCCTCCAAAGACGACAAGGAGCGCCGGCAACGATCGGACCAAGGTCCGGACAAACCGGCCTCGAAATCCGCCGACACGCCGGAAGCGGGCGGCGGGCCTCGGCCGCC
>DATNKC010000558.1:0-10358 GCA_035603615.1 Steroidobacteraceae bacterium
AACTTCATGATGCACCTTATGGTGGAAGACGCCGACAAATGGTGGGAGCACATTGAGAACATCGGGCTCAAAGAGAGGTATGAGCTTTCCGTGGTGAAGCCGCCGGAACTCCAACCCTGGGGGCTTCGCGTGCTCTATCTGGCCGATCCATCCGGCGTGCTGTGGCACATTGCCGATCGGCCTGCGGCTTAAGCCGCTCATCCTGCCATTATGTAAAATGAGTTTTGGCATTAGAAACAGCCGGGTGCGCACCTAACGCCTCCAAGTCACACCTAACGCCTCCAAGTCACACTTTCGGCAAATGATCACCCAAAAGGGGCTGATCTGTGGCGCAATGTCGCGGTAACGAGGGAGGGTCCATTCGTGTTCGACAAGATCTCTCGGAGTTGGTCGCTCGCCGGGCAATGCTGGGACGTGCTCAAGGAAGATCCGGCGCTGCTGGTATTCCCGTTGTTGTCCTCCATTGTGTTGTTGGTTTTGCTTGGCTCCTTTGCGCTGCCGGTGTTTGCGCTTTATCACAGCCTGCAACCCGCGCTGGCCGACGGCAGCACGACGCACACCAGCCGCTTATTGTTCTATATCACGATGTATGTGTTCTATTTCATCAGTTACACCGTGATGATGTTCTTCAATTCGGCGCTGATCAGCGTGGCGCTCAAACGACTCGATGGCGAATCCGCCAGCGTCCGCGAAGGCTTGCAGATGGCGCTCGAGCGTCTACCGGCCATTTTGGGTTACGCCGTCATTGCCGCCACGGTGGGCACCATTTTGCGTGCCATCGAGGAACGGGTAGGGTTCATTGGCCGCATTGTCATCGGCATCATCGGCGCGGGCTGGACCATCGCGACGGCGATGACGCTGCCGGTGCTGATCGAGGAAAACGTCGGCCCGGTCGAAGCCATCTCTCGCAGCCTCGCGCTATTGCGGCGCAATTGGGGTGAGAATGTCATCGGCAACGGGGGTATCAGTCTGGGCGTGGCCGTGGTGGCGATTCCCGTCGTCGGCGTTAGTTTGCTAATTCTATTTGCCGCGATGTCGTCGCGCGCGGGCGCCTCAATCTTTTTGGCAATGGCATTGTTTGTCATCACCTTGATCGCGCTCGGCCTGGTGAGCACGACGTTGCACAGCATTTACACCGCGGCGTTGTATCGCTTTGCGACCGGCAGCAAGGAAAATGCCGGGATCGACGGCGATCTGCTGGCGGGGGCGTACCGGCAGAAGTAAAGTCTAGTCGGGTATGACGTCGGTGAAGACGAATCCATCGCGCTCGACGGTTTCGCCGATCGAGACGCCGATGGGCGCGGAGAACATAGGACCCTGCGTCACCACTGTGTGAAACTCACCCTTCTCTCCGCAGGGATCGACGTCGGGCGGAATCTCCTGCAGTAGCGCCGCATCGAAGCGGCGCCCCGCAAGGCTCGCGGGCGTTCGCTTCGGATCCAGACACACGAGGTGCGCGACCAGGCCGCTGTCGATCATTTCGCTCGCCAACTGCCGCGTGTCGCGACCCCACAGCGGGAAGATTGGCGTCATGCCGATCGCCGCGAGGGTCCGCTCGCGATAGGCGCGAATGTCTTCGAGAAAAAGATCGCCAAATATAAGGTGATGAACGCCGGACGCCTTGATCGTGGCGCAGGCCTCGGCCATACGCGCCTCATAGATCTCGTTCGTACAGGGGCTCGGTATCAAAACCTTGATCGCGGGCAGGTTCAATGCGGCAATCTGCCGATCGAGCAGCTCGGAGCGCACGCCGTGCATTGCGACCCGGTCATACCGTTCATTGACAGTCGTCACGACGCCCACGATCTCGGCGAGTCCGAGTCGTCGGGCTTCGCAAAGAGCGAACGCGCTGTCCTTGCCGGAACTCCACGATACAAAGGCTTTTGGCGGCATGCCGGGACATGCTAGCGCGCCGGCGGGGCTGGCGACAATGTTGGTGCGAACCCTCACCACGCCGTATATTGCTTCTGGATGCTCTCGTCCGCTTCACGAATTTGGCTCGTAGGCATCGGTCTGTGCCTGGCGCTTGGCGCGGCACAGGCGGCGGAACGCGCTTCCTTCGACGTCAAACCCGAGCAAAGCGTGCTCCGCCGTTTGCTGGGTGACAGGGCCGCGCAGTTCGAATTGAGCGCGATGCCGTTGAGCGGCGGCCATGAGCGATTCCGCATTTCGAATGCGAACGGGCGCATCAAGGTCGAAGGCACGACGCCGAGTTCACTGCTTTACGGCGTGAATTGGTACCTGAAATACATTGCGCAGGTCGCGATCTCGACCAATGGCACGCGGCTCGGGTCGTCGCGCACCTGGCCGCTGCCCGCCGCCGCGATCGAAAGGGAAACGGCCTACGCCTACCGCTACGCGCTCAATCAGAACATCGACGGCTACACGGCGCCGTATTGGAGTTGGGCGCGCTGGCAGCATGAAATCGATATCCTGGCGCTCTCCGGGATCAACGCGATAATCGTTGAGCGTGGTATGGACACGGTGCTCTATAAGACGTTTCGCGACGTCGGCTATTCAGACGCAGAGATGCGCAACTGGATCGCGCAACCGGCGCACCAGAATTGGCAATTGATGGGCAACTTATGTTGTTTCGCCGGTCCGATCAGCGCGACGCTGCTGCAGCGGCGTGTCGTGTCGGCGCGGCAAATCATTACGCGGCTGCGCGAACTGGGCATCACGCCGGTGCTGCCCGGCTTTTACGGCATCGTGCCCGCTGACTTTCAAAGCAAATTTCCGAAAGCTCATGTGATTGAGCAGGGCGAGTGGGCGGGGTTCACGCGGCCGGGATGGCTCGACCCGCGGGACCCGATGTTCGCCAGGCTTGCGGCCACTTTTTACCGCCACCAGCGAGAACTGTTCGGCGACAGCAACGTCTACGACATGGAAGTGTTTCAGGAGGGTGGCGAATCCGGCAATGTGCCCGTGCCGGAGGCGGCGCGCGATGTGCAGAATGCGCTGGCCGCGGCGCACCCCGATGCCAGCTGGATGATGCTGGCATGGCAGGGGAATCCGCGCCAGGAACTATTGAGCGGTGTGGATCGCCGGCGCCTGCTGGTCATTGATATCGATCACGATCGGGTGCCTCGCGATGATCGCATGAAGGATTTTCACGGCGCGCCCTTCCTGTTCGGCGGCATTTGGGAATTCGGCGGGCGCACGACATTGGGTGCGAATGTGCAGAATATCACCAGCCGACTGCAGCGCCTGGGAAGTATCAACAGCAACATGGCCGGCACCGCGGTCTTTACTGAGGGCATGGACACCAATCCATTCGCTTTTGATCTATTTACCGAGATGGCGTGGCGGAACGAGGCGGTCGAGATCGCTGAATGGACCGCGGCCTATGTGCGGCGCCGATACGGAGCCGCCGATCCGCATGCGCTGGCGGCGTGGAAGCTACTGCTGACCACCGCGTACGGCATTCGCGTCGATGAGGTCGAATTCAATAGCGAACGCGACGCCGCACAAGAATCGTTGTTCGACGCGCAGCCCAGCCTCACGGTAAACCGTGCGTCGCACTGGTCACCGGAAGCCATGCGCTACGATGCCGAGGTTTTCAAGCGTGTGCTGCCGCAGATGCTGCAGGTGGCGCCGGAACTGCGCACGAGCGAAACCTATAAGTACGATCTCGTGGACATCGCGCGCCAAACGTTGGCGAACGAGAGTCGGCTCCTGTTGCCGCGAATCAAAGCCGCGGTCGACGCCAAAGAGCGTTCGCAGTTCCGCGGCTTGACGCAACGCTGGCTTCGTCTCATGGATTTGCAGGATCAACTGCTGGCCTCCAGCCGCTTTTTTCTGGTTGGCAACTGGCTTGGCTTCGTTCGACCATGGGCCTCGACGCCCGGGGAAGCGGCACGTCTCAACTATGACGCACGCTCCCTCCTCACGACCTGGGGCGACCGAAAAGCCAGCGAGGGCGCGGATCTACACGACTATGGGAATAGAGACTGGGCTGGACTGACGCGCGACTACTACCGCGTCCGCTGGCAGACTTTCTTCGAATCGCTCGACGCGGAACTCAGCGGCGGGGTCTCTAGGCCGATCGACTGGTTCGAGTTGGGCGATGCCTGGAATCGCGAATCCCACCCGTATCCCAGCCGGCCGCGCGGCGACAGCTATCTCATTGCCAAACGCATTGCCAGAGAGTTGAATCCAGAGGCTCGCGCACTGAATCCAGAGGTTCGCGCACCCTGAAATAAGGATCGAGCGGATATGTCCACAAAATCCAAACACATTGGCGTCGTGGCCTGCAGCGTTGAGGGCGCGGCGCTGTGCTTTCGCGAAATCGCTGCCTACTCGCGCAAACTGATGGGCGAGCATTTGCATCCGCAGGTCACGCTGAGCTGCATTGCCATGGGCGAATGGTTGCCTGCGTTCAATCGCGGCGACTATGAGGGCGTCGCCGAATTCATGCTGCGCGAAACGCAGATCGTTGCGAAGGCCGGCGCGCAGTTCGCAATCTGTCCGGACAACTCCGCGCATCGCGCATTCAAATACGTCGTTGCAAGATCGCCCATACCGTGGCTGCACATCGCCGAGGAAGTCGCGAAGGCAGCGATGCGAGATGGCTATCAGCATGCCGCGTTGCTGGGCACCCGCTTCACGATGAGCGGGCCGGTCTATCCTGAGATGTTCGAGAAATACAGTCTCAAGGTCAGTACGCCGGCGGCGGGGGATCAGAAAATAGTCGATGACATCATTTTCGAGGAACTCGTCAACGGAATATTCAGTGAAGCATCTCGCCTCCGCTATAACGAGGTCATCGACCGGATGAGAGCGCGCGGCTGCGATAGCGTGATTCTCGGTTGCACGGAGATTCCTTTGCTCGTACGGCCGGACGATTGTCCATTGCCCGCGTTGGATTCGACCCGCCTGCTCGCTCGGGCAGCGGTTGAAGCGGCGCTGCAATTCAGTTGAGCGACCGCACCTTTATAGGTCGGGGTCGAGCGCCACGTGCACGGCGTTCGAAAAGTTCTCTGCGTTCCACTCATCCAAGAGCTCGCACTGGGCCGCGATCATTTCGGCCTCATCGATCGTGACGGCTTCCACCTTATAACAAGTGACCGTCGCGCCGTTACTTCGCACAAATCGCGCGACCATTGCATCGTCATCGAACGTGCGCGTAGAAACGACTTTGCGTCCCATCAAAAGAGCCGCGAGATCATCGGCATCCGGAATCGAGGCTAAAAATACCGCCATTTGAGCGGCATCATCGAAACTTGCGTGCGATTCCGTGATCTTGCGGTCCGAAGGGAGCTCCATGGCTAGAGGATACCAAGGTCAGGCGGATTAGCCAGCCGGCGTTCGCCTGCAGACCCTCGATAAAATCCGTTAGTTGCCGGTCGGAGCGGCGGCCGGTTTCCGACAGATGATCGTGGGCTCACCGAAGGCGGGCACGTCCGAATGCCAGCTGGCGATTTGATAGCAGTCGGCACTGATCCATACGATCCAATCGCCGTTGGCGGTCTTCAATTTATCGCCGGCGTGATGTTCGCTCGACCCTGACACATCCAACGAGGACGACACGGAAAGCGCGCGATTCGCCGTCTGATGGCCGCGGATCTCGAACGCCCGTACCGCGCGATGCGCTTCGGCCGTCCAATTCACGGCCGGTCCCTGGCCATCCGGCGCGGAACCGGGACCCGTTTGAGATGAAGAATTGAGCGCCGGCGGTGCGAGCGCTACCGAGATATTCGTGCTCCAATGTTGCGGCAGAGAATTCTCGACCCGCACTTTCGGCGGTTTCACGGGAGCAAGGAACACCAACTCAACGGGGTGTTCGGCGGCACTGGCCATGTTCAGCGTTCGGGAGTGCGCAAGCAGCAGCGCCAGCGTCGCCAGATGGAGCGCTAACACGATGAACAGCACAGTGGGTCGGAAGATTTTCGCCGCCATTCGCTCGACTATCCAGACTTTGCTCAAAGTATCAGGTGCGCTCGGATGTTGACTGCTAATACTGGGCGAGGTTCCTACGCCCCTCAAGCCACCCGCCAAGCCGATCGGTCGAATAGGGGGGTTGCGCCATTCACTTGACTATAACTTGAAGGTTATATAACCTATAAGCTATGTATAATCTCGATACCGCCTTTTCCGCGCTCTCCGATCCGACACGCCGCGCCATTCTGGCGCGTCTCGCCTTGGGCGAGCACACGGTCATGGAACTCGCGCAACCATTTGATATGTCTCAGCCCGCCATCTCGAAGCACTTGAGAGTACTCGAAGGTGCCGGGCTCATTACGCGGCGGGTTGAGGGCGCGAAAAGGCCATGTCGTCTCGCCAAGGGCGGTGTCGAGGCGATTGACCAATGGCTTGCGATGCTGCGCAAGGCGCTGGCGGCCAACTACGACCGACTTGACGCCCTGCTGGCGGATATGAAACCCCCAAAGACGAGGACAAAGCGATGAGCAAGCTCACTTTGAAGACGGAAGGCGATCATTGCGTGGTGGTGACCCGGCGCTTCGCCGCGCCGCCCGAGGCGGTCTATCGCGCGCATACCGACCCGAAACTGGTGCAGAAATGGCTGTTGGGTCCGGAAGGTTGGACCATGCCCGTGTGCATTTGCGAAGCAACACCTCGGGGCAAGATCCGATACGAATGGGCCAATGGAAAAGGCGGCGGATTTCATCTGACGGGAGAATTCATTGAACTCGAGCCGCACCGGCGAATCGTGCACGTGGAGCGTATGCACCTGCCGGAGGCGACGCCGGACAACCTCGTCGAAACGAGATTTGAACCCGACGGCACCGGCACATTGCTGACGATGCGCATGACATTGCCCGACATTGAAACGCGGACTCGCATGCTCTCGAGCGGCATGGAGCGGGGAATGGAAGCCAGCTACGTTCGGCTGGAGCCCATGCTCTAGCGCTCTTGCTTGCCATGGCAAGCATCGCGCAGACTTCGTGGTCGTGAAAAAGAACCCTGCCAACGCCGCTCGGACGCCGCGAATTCGACGCGTTGCTTCCGACATGCGAGCCCAAGCACTCGCTGCTGCCCGGCGACTGATCGTGCAGGGGAGCGACGAAGTTCTTACGATGCGCGCCGTAGCCGATGCCGCGGGCGTCACCTATCCCAATTTGAGCCATCACTTCGGCTCGGCGGCGGGGCTGCACGCCGCGATTGCCGAGGATCTCGTGCGCGAGTTGTTGGCGGGACTACAGACCATGGATGTGGAAATGGACCACCTCGAGCACGACTACCGAGCGGTGGTCGTGCGGGTTTTCGATCTCTTCAGCCAGAACGGGCTTGGCCGGGTTCTGGGCTGGCTGGTCCGCTCGGGAGAAACCTCGCGGCTCGAGCCGGTGAACCGCATGCTGGCCGACTTCATTTCGAGCCGCGCGCGCCCGCGTTCCAAGAGTGATGCCAAACGCATATCGCGCATCGCCCTGATTGTGGCCTTCGCGGCTTACGCGGAATCCTCGGTGGGGCCCCTGCTGGGCGATATTTTGGGCGCCAGTGCCGCCAAACGCCGGGATTACTTCGCGCAGGCGCTTGCTGCATTGCGCTGATCATAATTTATGTGGCCGTCAATACACTATTGACGGCTACATAAATAGCGACTACCGTAGCACCTCTCTGGTTTGGATCGGGCGCGCCATGGATCATTCCTTCCCCACCCCCGCGGATTTGCGCATTCAACCCCGCAATATCATGTTTGCCCGCGGCCGAACCGCGCAGCGTTGGTGGAATGGCGGCGATGCCGTCGCTACAGCGCTTTACAATAGCCTCTCGCTCACCTTTCCAAAGGGCGAAGCGTTCTTCATCGATAGCGTCAGGAATTTCCGCGACAGGGTGCCGCCGCCGCAGCAGGCGCAAATCGACGCCTTCATCAAGCAAGAGGCCGCCCACAGCCGCGAGCACGGCCACCTGAACAGTCAAGTCGAACAAGCAGGCTACGATGTCGGCGCCATGCACGCGGATCTGGATTCCCGATTGGCGGAGTTCAAAGACAAACCCCCCATCTTCGGCCTGGTGACCACCGTCGCATTGGAGCACTTCACCGCCATCATCGCGCACGCCATCTTGAAAAGTGAGCGTCACTTCAAGAGCGCCTCGCCGGAAGCTGCGCGACTATGGAAATGGCATGCCATCGAGGAGATCGAGCACAAGGGCGTGGCGTACGACACATTTCTCGCCGCCACGCAAAAGTGGTCGGCCTATAAGCGCTGGAAAATTCGTTCGCTCGTGATGTTGAACATCAGCTACAGCTTCCTGCGGGGTCGGGTGCGCGCGATGCGGCAATTTCTCAGACAGGACGGAATGGATGGACCGCGCACGGGGTTGCGCGTCTTTTGGTATTTGGTGATTTACCCCGGCATACTGCGCCAGATCTTTCCGGCGTGGTTGTCGTTCTTCCGGCCGGGATTTCATCCTTGGCAGCACGATGATCGCGCACTGGCGGCTGAACATGAGGCGCGCCTGGCTCTCCCGGTTCTGAATAAGGACGCCCTGGTCCGATTGACCTAACAAGCTGGTATCGTAGGCTCAGTATCCACTGGGCCAGGAGCCGGCTTCATGATCGATATCAGCCGCGCCGGAACATTCGCACTCGGGACGCGCCGCGTGAAGCGGGTCGGGTACGGCGCCATGCAGCTCGCGGGGCCGGGAGTGTTTGGGCCGCCGAAGGATCGGCAAAGTGCGCTCGCCGTGTTGCGCGAGGCGCTGGCGAGCGGAGTCGATCACATCGATACGAGCGACTATTATGGTCCGCACGTCACCAATCATCTCATCCGCGAAGCCCTGCATCCGTATCCCGACAATCTGGTGCTCGTCACCAAAATCGGCGCGCGGCGCGGCGCAGACGGGTCATGGAATCCGGCCTTCTCCGCAGAGCACCTAACGAGTGCCGTGCATGACAACCTGCGACACTTGAAAATCGATGCACTCGACGTCGTCAACCTGCGCCTGATGTTCAGTGCTCAGGGGCCCGCCGAGGGCTCCATCGAGGCGCCGCTCGCGGTACTGGCCGGACTGCAGCGCCAAGGGCTGGTCCGGCACATCGGCCTCAGCAATGTGACCCGAAAGCAGGTCGAAGAAGGGCGCGCCATCGCCGATATTGTCTGTGTGCAGAACCATTACAATCTTGCCCATCGAGAAGACGACGCGCTCATCGATGAACTTGCCGGCGCCGCGATTGCCTATGTGCCCTTCTTCCCGCTCGGCGGTTTCACGCCGTTGCAGTCAAGCGCGCTCTCGGAGGCCGCCAAGGCGCTCGGCGCAACGCCAATGCAGGTGGCGCTCGCCTGGCTGCTTCAGCGCGCACCCAACATTTTGCTGATTCCCGGCACCGCCTCGCCCGATCATCTGCGCGAGAACCTCGCCGCGGCCGACCTTAAGCTGCCGAGCGCTGCGGTAGCCGCGCTCGATCAGATCGGGCGCGCCACGGCCCGCCACTGAGGTAGAATCCCGGCAAATCTATGAAGTCGGGCGAGCAGGTCTTGATTCTCACCGCGAAGGGCACAGAAGAGCTGCGCCAGCACGCATTCCAGCTCGACGTGACGGCCCGGAATATTCTGTCGTTGATCGAACAGGGCTGCAAAACCAGCGACGCCATCCTGCAGCGCTCGATGTTTCCTCACAATTCGGTGGTCGACGGTCTGCGCCGGCTCTTGACCAATAAGTTCATCGCCATTGCGGATGATGAGCCGGCCTCGAGGAGCGGTGGCGCGGCGGATCCTGCGCGCGCAGCTCGCCGGGAATTGCGCTTGAATTTCGGCATCTCTCCCAGTCAGGCGCGCTTCGCGCTGTCCAACTTCTGCATGGACGAGTTTGGCACGGATGGCCAGTACCTCGTGGATGCGGTGAGCCTCTGTACCGATGTCATGAGCCTGCAGGAAGTGCTGAATAGCATTCGAGCCGAAGTCGCTGAGCGTTGCGCCGATCGATTGCCCGCTCTGGTAGTTTGCGTGCGCGAAATCAACGAAACGGATGACGCGTCGCCGACAGGATCGCATGTGCAAACCACCGCGCCTGCCGCGAAAGCCGCGCCGAGCAAGCCGGCGCCCGCGAGAGGCGCGCCGGACATCAAGCCGGCGTACGCGCAAAAGCCGGGCGCGAGCGGCGGCCAGGGGTCGGATCCGCTGCGCCTCGAATCCGGTATTTCGCTCGCCCAGGCGCGTTTCGCCTTGACAGAATTCTGCCTCAATCAGTTCGGCGTGCAGGGACAGGAATTTGTGGATGCGGTCAATCGTTGCGGGGACGTGCCCGGCCTGCAAAAGGTGCTCAGTTTGATTCGAACGAATTTATTCAACCGCCATCGGGATCTGTTGCCATTGCTCGTCGCCTGTGTGCGCGAGATCAATGACACGGCTTCATAAGCCCTCGTTATAGCTTGAATCGGGCGATCGATTTTTCCA
>DATNKC010000559.1:0-5291 GCA_035603615.1 Steroidobacteraceae bacterium
AATTCGGTCAAGTTCGGCGCCCTGTCTCAATCGCAGACGCAGCTGCGCGTGGTATGGTGGTTTACGGGCGATGAGGACTCGCGCTTGCATCTTGAATGGGGAGAGAGCGGGGTGCGGATGCCGCCGGCGACCGGCAAAAAGCCGGGTTTTGGTTCGCAGGTCTTGAAGCGTCTGATCGCGAGCGAGTTGCATGGGGAGGGCGACATGCTATTTTTGCGCGAAGGAGTACTTTGCACCATAGAATTCCCGGCCAGCGGGGCGCTGCTTCAATATGAATAATCCTCTGTTGCGCAAACTTGCGAACTTCACGAAATTGTCCGAGGAAGAATCGAGCATCGTCGAAGCGAGCACGCTCGACGTGCGCGCATTCGCCGCCCGCGAAGATGTGATCTCGCAGGGCGATCGCACCGGCGGTGTCAAATTGCTGTTGGAAGGGTTTGCCTGCCGCTACAAGGTGCTGGAAGACGGGCGCCGGCAAATCGTCGCCTATTTCGTGCCCGGCGATTTGTGTGATTTGCGGGTGTTCATTCTCCGGCGCATGGACCACTCGATCGGCGCGTTGGTCGCCTCCAAAGTGGCGACCATATCCCCCGAGAATATCCTGAAAATGACCAGCAATTACCCGACGTTGACGCGGGCATTGTGGTGGTCGACGCTGGTGGAGGAAGCGATCCTGCGCGAATGGATCGTGAATGTGGGGCAGCGAAATGCCCTCGAGCGCATGGCGCATTTGTTTTGCGAGCTGCTTTACCGCTTCCGCGCCGTGGGTCTCAATGAGGGCAACTCATGCACGCTGCCGCTCACGCAAGTGGAATTGGCGGAAACCTTGGGCCTGTCATCGGTTCACGTCAATCGGACGCTGCAGGAATTGAGGCGGCAGAAATTAATCACCCTGGAGGCCGGCACGCTGACAATTCAAGACCTCGATGCCTTGAAGGAAGTCTCGTTCTTCAACCCCGACTATCTGCACTTGGATTACAGCAACGAGAAGCCCCACAGCGATGAGCGGGAAGGCGCGTGAATTGCTTTATGTTAGCGCGCCGGGTGAATTGAACATTTAAACTTTATCGCAAGAAAAACCAATTCGCAGTCGATCATGCAGTATAACGAACACCAATTGGCGCAGCTCGCTGCGACCGTGGCGGCGGGATTGGCCCGCGACGCCGATTTGCTGCCGCAAAGCGCCGATAAAGAGAAAACCCGCGCCGCGGCGCGCAATCTTGCGCGAGTCAGCTTGCTGGTCGCACGCCACATTCTGGTCGGCGCACATAGCGCCGCGCTGAAAGTCGACGAGCTCGAATTGCTGTACGACGACGCGGATTTTCTGTAGCGGCGTTTATTTCGCCGCGGGTACGGGCGTCGCCAGGGGTTGGCCCTTGTCGACAATCCAGGCCGACACCGCCATGCCGCCATCCGATCCCGGCACCGCTCCGAGGCTGTGCACCGCACCGCGGGGATTGAAAAAACTGTCTCCCGCCTTCAGGACCCGATCGGGCTGTCCTTGCGTTTTTAGGACCAGATTCCCCTTGATCACATAACCGGCTTCGTCGCCGGGATGGGTGTGATAGCCGATCAAGGAGCCCGGCGGCAAAGTCGCGGTGCCAATCACGATTTCCTTGCCGGGCACTCCGGATTGATCATGGCGTTCAATGACGTTTCGGACCGGTAGCGCGTTGGGCTTCGATTCATCGGCCGTCGCGTTCAACGACAGCACGGCGATGGCGATGAGTGATGCAGGTAGTAGCTTCATGGTGGTGTTCTCACTGTGATGAGTAATTACGTTTGCAAAATATCCGCTGACCGCCCGAGGTCCGCATCAGTGCGCATACGAGATGCGATAGATCACGTTGTTACCATCTTCGCTCATCAAAAGCGATCCATCGGAGAGTTCCGCCGTCGCGACCGGGCGGCCCCAGACATGGGCGTCGTCCACGACAAAACCGGTTAGAAAATCTTCATAATCGCCGGTGGGCTCGCCGTTCTTCATGTGGACGCGCACGAGCTTGTAGCCGGTCCGCAAACTGCGGTTCCAAGAACCATGAAAGCCGACGATGGCATCGCCCACGAACGCCGCGGGGAACGCGGATTTTCCGCTGCTTGCCGCATAGAAAGTCATGCTGAGCGCCGCGGAGTGGGACTGATACAGCACATCGGGTACCGATACCTTGCCCGCCAAATCGGGGCGTTCACCCTTCAAGCGCGGGTCCTCGTTCGAGCCGATGTAATACCACGGCCAGCCGTAAAAGCTGCCGCGTTTCACGCGCGTCGAATAGTCGGGTACCAGATCATCTCCCAAGGCATCGCGTTCGTTTGTCGTGCACCACAGGGCGCCGTTCGCCGGTTGCACGGTCAGGCTCACGCAATTGCGGATGCCGCTGGCGTAGATGACCGCCGCCCCCGGCGCGGCCGCGTCGAATTCCAATACGGCTGCTCGATCGGTTTCCACGTCCCAGGCGGCGCCGAGGCCGTGAGCGGCTTCCCAGGTCTTGATTTCCGCGGGTGTCTTTTTCGACATCGTCTCGGCAACATTCGAACCTGAGCCGACCGAAACGAACAAGCGTTTGCCGTCCGGCGAAAACGCGATATCGCGGGTGGAGTGCCCCACACCGCTGGGTATTTGCGCCACCACGATTTGCGCCGCGCCGCGCGGCTTCACATCGCCCACCTGATAAGCGAATCGTGTGACGCGGTTGGTCTCGGCGACGTACAGCCACTGCGGATTCTGCGCGCTCGGATAAAACGCCAGGCCGAAGGGCTGCTTCAGTCCTTGTAAATACACATCGCTGCCGGCGACGCGGCTACCGTCGGCTGAAGGGTGAAGCACCGTAACCCGTCCGGCCCGCATCTCGGTGACCAGGATGTCTCCGTTGGATGCAACCAGCATCTTGCGGGGTCCGGTAAGAGTCGAGATGAAGGTGTCGACGTGAAATCCCGGCGGTACCGATAAAGACGCATTGGACGGTTTTGGCACCACCGACGAATTGTTGCGGGACGAAGGTGTCGCAAATGCCGCGGGCAGCGCGCTTGCGCTGATGTGATGCACGCGGCCCGGGGCGTCCAGGCGCCAATTGGCCGATTGCGCGCTGCTTGCCGGCACGACGATGGATGCCGCAGAGGATGGCGCTTGGTTTGCGACGCTTTGGAAATAGGCGATCAGATTGTCGCGATCGGATTCACCGGGTACCGCAAGCGCCATCGAGGTGCCCGGCACCACGGCGGTGGGAGCGGCGAGAAAGCGCTTCAGCGTTGCGGCGTCCCAGGTGAGTTTTGAATCACGCAGCGCCGGGGTATAGGAAAACTGGGGCGCGCTGGCCGCCGCGCGCCCCATGAGGCCGATCAATGAAGGCCCCTGCGCGCCGCCGTTATCGCCCGATTCCGCCGTATGACAGACACTGCAGCGCTCCCGAAATAGCGCTTTGCCCGCGTTGGCGTCGGCGGCGAGTGCCGGCCCAGCGGCCAGGATCCAACCGCTCGCGCACCAGAAGATCATCGATCGTAGGGACATGGCTTTTACTCCGTCGCTAAGGCTGGTATGGAAATCGGGGCTGGTATGGAAATATAGCGCGTCCTCGTACAATCTTTGCAAGCCATGCAGCTATTTGAAATTACCTTGATATTGTTGGCCCTCGCTGTGGTGTTCCTACACAT
Organism: Steroidobacteraceae bacterium; assembly: GCA_035603615.1. GTDB lineage: Bacteria > Pseudomonadota > Gammaproteobacteria > Steroidobacterales > Steroidobacteraceae > Bog-1198. Next base: position 3,649 of record DATNKC010000559.1, read on the forward strand.
TGCGCGGCGCCTGCGCTTGCCCTATCCCTCTTTGCTGGCCCTGGCAGGCGGTTGCGTGGCGCTCTTACCCTTTGCGCCGCATATGGGTATCCAGCCGCAGCTTGCCCTCGCATTGTTCGTCGCGCCTGCGGTTCTCGACTCGGCGTTCGACATGCCGCCGCGCGAAATGCTGCGCATTTGGGTGCCATTGGTTTCCCTCGCCGTGGTGCTCGTCCTACTTACCACCGCGGCGGTGGCGTGGGCGGGCGTGGCGCTGGGCGGACTGCCGATTGCGGCGGCGATCGCCTTGGGCGCCATCGTCGCGCCGCCGGACGCCGCCGCGGCGTCAGCAGTGTTGCGCGAATTCAGTTTGCCGCGCCGAACCTTGGCGGTACTTCAAGGGGAGAGCTTGCTGAACGACGCCGTGGCCCTGTTGCTGTTCGGATTGGCGGTCACCGCCGCGGTGGCGCCCGATGGCGCGTGGCGCTCCCTGGCGCCGCGCTTGCTTGTCGCAGTTCCCGGCGGCGCGGTATTGGGAGTCCTCTCCGCGCAGTTTGGCATGCGCATCTTCACCAAGCTGGCCGGTACCTTGTCCTTGGTCCTCGCGCAATTCTTGGTCGGCTACGGAACCTGGATTTTGGCGGAGAGGCTGCAGCTATCGCCGATCGTGGCCGAGGTCGCGCTGGCGGCCGTGATTGCGCACTACATGCCCTCGCGCACCAGCGCTCGCGATCGCGTGAACTCGTACGCCGTGTGGGCCACCATGGTTTTCGTGCTCAACGTGCTCGCGTTCCTATTGATGGGACTGCAGGCGCGCGACATCTTGAGCCAACTGCAGAGCGATGCACTCACGCATGCCTTGGGCTTTGCCGGCATCGTGCTTGGGATCGTCATCGGGGTGCGCCTTGCCTACGTCATGGCCTATGGTTTCGTGCTGCGCATGTTCCTGCATTTTTTCGAGCGCATACTGCATTCAAGAGTGCCGAGCGCATCGATCGGCGTATTGACCTCGTGGTGCGGAATGCGGGGACTCGTTACGCTGGCAACGGCGCTGGCGCTGCCGCCGGAGTTTCCGAGCCGCGACGTCATCGTCTTGAGCGCCTTCATGGTGGTGCTCGGTACCCTCATTCTGCAGGGATTCACCATCCGCCCGCTGATTGCGCTGTTGCACATCACTCCGGATGATTCGCTCGATGAAGAGGTCGGCCAAACGCGCAATGCCATGCTGGAGGCGGCGTTGAAGGAGTTGCAGGGAATTCCCGGCGATGGCGCGGCGGCACTGCGCGCCGAGTACGGGGCTGTGCGCGCGGGCAATGTTGGTCGAGCGCAGCCGGATACCGAATACGACAATATGCGGAGGCGCGCCATTTTGGCTGAACGGCTACTGCTGGCGGACTGGCGTCGGCGCGGGCGCATTCAGGACGACGCCTATCATCTCCTGGAAGATGAACTGGACCGCGCGGAATTGCATGTGGCGCCCATATCCAGTATTTCGTTGGATGGCTAAGGGATCGTTTGCCAGGCGGGCGTCGCGATAACACGACGACCCAACCGAAATTCCGATCAACTGTTACCATGGGATGCAAACTTTTACTCGGCGGACGTGTCTCACACAACGACACATAATCGTGGCAACCAAGGGAGCGACCACGGATGTCTTCACG
>DATNKC010000560.1:0-4048 GCA_035603615.1 Steroidobacteraceae bacterium
GCCGTGGCATGAACCCAGGTGAGCAGGCGCGAATCGTTGGCCGAGTAACGAATGCCCGCGGCAGTGGTTCCTTGAACCGATGCATGCATGCGCACGACGCGCGCGATCATGAGTTCGGCAACGCTGCGTGCGCCATAGACACTGATCATGGCCGCTAAGCCGGTGCGCTTCAGACGATTCAAGGGGTCTTTGCGAAAGGAAGAGTGCTCCCAGACGCCGGCGCGGACCGCAGGCTCCGCCAGCTCGAGAATGACTGCCGCGGTGCCGCCAATGAACAGAGCGATGGGATTCTTGAAGACGCGCCACGATACCGAATCCGCGGACACCAAAGCTTCCTCGCGCAACGGCCGAGCGAAATCGCTGTCGCGCTGGGACGCTCCGCCCAGCAAAGCGTCAACCGCGCCGTTCAGATAGCGCTGCAATGCACCAGGCAGACGAATAGCGGAAATCATGCAATACAGTATACGTCCGCGCGAGTTCAGGCGAGCGAGCGGCCGATGCTCCGCAAGATGTCGCCGTATCCGCCGCGCCGAACGTTGAGCGCCGCGATGGCCTCTCGCACTCGCGCGCTGAGCAGCGCGGCGAGTTCATCTGCGTGCCGATAGCGGCGCATGGATGGAGCCACGGCGGCGCCAGATGTGGTGGCCGGATGCAAATATATCTCGGTCACACCGCGCGGTAGCCGCGTCAAAATCGCCAGCAATTGCTCCTCATCCATCGAACCGCTGCTGGCGATTCCGAACACGCTGTCATTGTGGAATATGCCTGCGACGCGCAATCGATGCCTCATGAGCATAAGCCAGGGCGTGAGCAGCGTGCCGGCGGCGGCATCCCAATACCCGGTGCGCGCCGCAAACCAGAACGGCTCATCCGGCACCCGCATGGCGCGCGCGCCGAATTCGCGCGCGACGCGAATCAGAATACCGAGAATCGTGGGATGCAAATGAAAATGCTTGTGTGCGTTGACGTGATCGAGAGGCAGTCCGGTGCGCGCAAATGCGAGGAACTGGGCGCGGATCTCGGCTTCGAGCTGCTTGCGAGCGGCGGCACTCGCAAAATATCGTACGCCTCGGAAAAACATATCCTCGCCGATGCGTCCCTCGGCGTCTGCGATGCTGGGGATTTGCCGATGCGGCAGCGACGATAATCCATCTGCGAGGACGATGTGCAAACCGACACGAAGATTCGGCAGGCGTCGGGCCCGCCGCACCGCATCGGCCGCCGCAGGTCCTGCCACCATCAGGCTGGCTGCGGTGAGAATCCCGCCGCGGCTCGCCTGCTCGACGGCTTCGTTGACGGTTTGGTGCAGGCCGAAATCATCAGCGGTGACGATCAAATGCCGCTGCATCAACCCTCGATCGGTTGGACGTCGCCGTCTCGGCGCACTTCATAGTGATTGTTGCCCCACTGCACCCGCCGCGTGGCGAAACTCCAGATCCAAAGACCGAGGTGCAGCAGATCGCGAAATGGCACCAGCAGCAACACGGCTTTCGATGCGCCGGGCCGGCGCGCGTTGAAGTGAATCAGCGTAGTCGCCAGGGCCGTCGCGGAGAAAATTGCCGCGGCCGGCGCGGCGCCCTGAGTGAGCAGCAGCTGCAAGGCTGTGACCGGCAGGCCAAGCGTTACGACGGAAAAAATGTATCCATAGGGACTTAAGCTGCGTATCGTGCGGCGCCAGCGCAACTCGTGCGCGACCAGATCCGCGGCCGTGCATTCCTTGACGAGCGTGTCGACCACTACCTCGGACAGGATGGTGCGCAGACCCTGCTGGCGGGTCAATTCTCCCAGCCGATAGTCGTCGGCCAACTGATTTGACACCGAATTGAAACCGCCGATCCTGACCAGCGTCTCGCGCCTGATTCCGATGGTGGCCCCGAAGGCGAATGATCGGAAACCCATCATGGCGGAGACGCGCACCGACGGCATGAACCACGCATTAATGTACATCGCTCCCAGCAGAGACCAGATTCCCGGCCGGGCAATGCCTCGGTAGCCACAGGTCACGATGCCAACGCCGGCGTCCAGCAGCGGTGGAATGAGCTTGGCGAGATAGTCGCGGTCGACCTTCACATCGCTGTCCGAGATGACCAGGTAGTCATGACGCGCAAGAGCCATCATATTGATGAGATTGTTCACCTTTCGGTTGCTGCCGTGCTCTTTGCGATCCGCCGCCAATACCAAATCGAGATCCGGGAACTCTTTTTGCAGCCGATGGACCACCGCAACTGCGGGGTCTTGCGGATCGCAGACGCCAAAGATCACCTGATAGTGGGGATAAGCCTGCTGGCAAAAGGAGCGCAGACACTCGTAGGTTTCCGGTTCCGCGCCGAACAGGGGCTTCAAGATCGTAACGGGCGGAAACGTCGCGCGATCGCGGGGAATGGCAGACGAGTTACTTCGCGTCGCGAACGCCGTGATCAGGCTGTACGCCATCGACGCCAGTGCAACGGCATAACCAAACCACACCAAACCCAGGCGCGCATCGAATGGCACTTAATCAATCATCCTTTGAAGTTGGATCACGCTATATCCGCCTCGGCTACGAACTGCGCTCCGACAGCGGCGCCTTGGTCGCAGCCGCACCATCGAGAATCACTTGCTCCAGGACCGCGAGGTATTCGAGATAGCGCCTGCGTCCCAAGGCCGTAATTCTGTAGAAAGTCTGCGGCCGATCCCGGTCCGGACCCTTGGCAAGGCTCACCAAGTTGGCCTCCTGTAGAACCTGAAGGTGACGGTTCAGATTGCCGTCCGTCAGTGCGCAGAGCTTTTTCATTTCCGGGAAAGGCAGCCCTTTCGGGTGTGTGACCAGGCAAGTCAGCACGCCTAATCGGGCACGCTCATGAATCACGCGATTCAAGCCATCGTAGGCGAATGGGGAAGCAGCCTGTGATTTTCGGTTAACTCTCTTCAACGGCGTCCTCGAATCCAAAATATAAAACCGCGGCGACGAGCAATTGCCCGACGCCGAACGATATTCCCATACTCCAGGGCAGCAACGCATGGTGGCCCGCGGCAACCAACAACGAGACGAGCCCGGCCGCGAGGTACCAGGCCCCAACAGCGAACATTTGCCGTGGCAGGAAGCGGCAGGATGCGAACACCCCTAGGCTAAAGATTACGGCCCACAGGCCCGGCAGCATCCAGGAGTCTTGGGGTGCGACGCGCATCAACACCACGGTCAGCAGTAACCCTACGACAATGCACGGCAAGAACTGTTCCACCGCCGCCTGAATCATTTCCAAAGCGAGTCCAGAATGAACTCGCCGCACGCGAAACACGGTCTCCAATGCTGACAGGGAGACGGCTACGGCCGCAGTCGATATCCATACCACCAGAAATAGCCGCAGGTCGTGTTCCGAACTTTGAGCCCAGCGAGCCTGGGCCGCAGCGACTGCCAAGGCGAGCACTCCGCTCGAGGCGACGGAGAGGGGACCATAGCCGCGAAATTGCGTCCCGCGTGCGACCTGGCTTCGAATAGCGTTGATGTCATCCAGCGCCTGTCGCAGTTCTGTCATACGATAAAATCTCGCAGTCCTGTGCAAAAAAGCCCCCGGCACTTGGGATTGCAAAGGAAATGGGCTGCAGTGTCAAGAAATGTAAATAGTACTCTTGCGCTGCAGCAATCGGCGAAAAATAGCCTCGGTTGCCGCCTCTGCGCGTCTGCCGATACTTTGTATCACAAAGTTGGTGATTGCTTCGCTTTGCGCGTTGGTCATCATCGCTCGCCGGCCACCAGCAGGACGAATGAATCCGGAATCAGCGCGGGCCGCGGATGAGGTTGCTCCGCCGTGGCGGCCGGCGCCGCTCCAAAATCCGCCGTCACGAGATAGACCATGCCGGTTGTCTCGTCGAGCGCCATGGTGCGCGCGCCGCGCTGCGTCGGCAAGGTCTGAACGACCGTATAACGGTCAGGCGAGTCTTGGCGCACGACCGATAAGGTCCCTTCGCCATTGGAACTGAAAACGAGGCCGCGTTTCTGATCGTACCCGGCGGCATCGGGATGCTCGCCGATCGTTACCAGGGCCGTCTGTTTGCCGCTGACCGCATC
>DATNKC010000561.1:0-9413 GCA_035603615.1 Steroidobacteraceae bacterium
GCACGAGACCGCGCGGCAGCATGCATAAATCTTTGAAAGACTTGGGCGCGTTCAACTCGTCCAAGGAGAGAATAGTGGATGGAATATTGCGAAATACCGCCCCGGCGCCGCGATTTTGATTGAACGCGTTGACGCGAAAGCACGCCAGCTTGGGGATTTCGAACGAAAAGTCCGTCTCGTAGAACTCTTCGAACGCCTTGCGCTGCTTGTCGTTCATGATGTCGTACACCATGCTGTGCACTTCTTTGTGCACCAGGGCAGGCATGTTGACGCGTTTCATGTCGCCGTCCACGCGGATCATCGGCGGAACGCCCGCCGACAGATGCAAGTCCGACGCATTGTTCTTCACCGCAAAGGCGAGAAGCTGCGCGATATCAACCGCCATTTACGGCTCCTAGTTAGACTTAGGCGTTAGCCACCAGCAGTATATAAGAGGGTGTTGTCACCCAATATGTTAATTGGTCCGCAGAATTTGACGCTTCATGTGAACCACGTCCGGTCTCGGATACGTACTGCAGCCACGGCCGCCGGGCGGAACCCCGAATCGGTCACTTTGGTTGCAGTTACCAAGGGTAAGACTGCCGAATCCGTGCGCCTCGCCGCCACCGCCGGCGTCACGGATTTCGGCGAAAACTATCTTCAGGAGGCGCTGGCCAAAATGGACCAACTCGCCGACCTGAAGCTCAAGTGGCACTTCATCGGCGGTATCCAGTCCAACAAGACCCGGGCCATCGCCGAGCGCTTCGACTGGGTGCAGAGCGTGGATCGCCTCAGCGTGGCGCGGCGGCTGTCGGAGCAACGTCCGTTTCACGCGCCGCCGCTCAACGTGTGCATCCAAGTGGCGCTCGTGCCGGAGCCCACCAAGGGCGGCGTGGCGCCGGATGAGCTGGCTGAGCTTGCGAGGGCCATTGCCGGCTTGCCGCGGCTTGTCTTGCGCGGCTTGATGTGCGTGCCTCCGCCGCAGCCCAACGCCGCCGCCGAGCGTGCCGTGTTCGCGAAACTGAGAGCGGCGCTGGACGATCTGAACGCCGGGGGCCTCAAGCTCGATACACTGTCCATGGGCATGAGCGGAGATTTCGAGTCCGCGATCGCCGAGGGCGCAACGCTGGTACGCATCGGCACGGCGCTTTTCGGCGCCCGATGAACTTACATGCTGGAGCCCGTCTCGAGTATTCCTAGGGGATTTTAAATGAACAACATCAGAAGGCTGGCCTTCATCGGCGGCGGCAACATGGCGGCCGCGCTGATCAGCGGCCTGACCAAGCGTGGAGTACAACCGAAGCGCATGGTTGTCGCTGATCCGAGCCAGGATCAGCTGCAGCGGTTGGTGCGCGACTACGCGGTGGAGACGGCGGCCGACAACGCAGCCGCGGTGCAGGGAGCCGAGGTGGTGGTGCTCGCCGTGAAACCGCAACTCATGCGCGGCGTCGCGATTGGCCTGGCGCCGCATCTCGCAACGAGCCGGCCCCTGGTGGTGTCGGTCGCGGCGGGGATTCCTCACGCGTCTCTCGCCCGCTGGTTCGGGCCGCACGTCCCGGTAATCCGCACCATGCCGAACCGCCCCGCGCTCAATGGCTTCGGCGCAACCGGTCTGTATGCCCCGGAGAGCGTCGGCGCCGCCTACCGCGCATTGGCGGAAAATCTGATGGGTGCCGTCAGCGCCACCGTGTGGGTGGAGCACGAATCTCAGATGGACACCGTGACGGCCGTGTCCGGCAGCGGTCCCGCCTACTTCTTTTTGTTCATGGAGGCGCTCGAAGCGGCGGCCCATGAGCGCGGCCTGCCGAGCGACGTCGCGCATCGACTGACGCTGGAAACGGCATTCGGAGCCGCGCAAATGGCGCGCCAATCCGCCGACACCTTGGCAACTTTGCGCGAGCAGGTCACCTCGAAGGGCGGTACCACCGCGGCGGCTCTCGAGGTCCTTAACGGCGCCGGCCTTCGTGCTATCGTCGCGCACGCGGTGGCCGCGGCCGACCGCCGTTCCGCCGAACTCGCCGCCGAATTCGGCGCCCCTTGAATTATATTTCCGGTCGGGGTCGCCGCGACCCCGTTGAAAGGTAGCGCGAAGCGCTTAAATGGAAGCAATCAGATACATCGTCGACATGCTGCTATGGCTGCTGCTGCTGGCCTTCGTGCTGCGGTTGCTGTTTCAATTGGTGCGCGCCGATTTTCGAGATCCCATGGCCGATGCCATCGTGCGCGTGACGAATTGGCTGATTTTGCCCCTGCGCAAGCTGCTGCCGCCCATCGGCAAGATCGATACCGCCACCGTGATCGCCGTGCTGTTGGTGGCCGGGGTGCGCACCTTCATCATGATGGCCATGGCCGGCGGCGTCGCGGGCGATTGGCTCGTGTTCCTACGCATCACCGTCCTGGATCTGGTCGGCTTGGTGCTGCGCATCTATCTTTTCGCGATGTTGTTGTACTGGCTGACCAGCTTCGTCAGCCCAAGCGGCTACGCTCCGGGAGTCCGCTTGCTCGCTCAGCTGTGCGAACCGATTCTAAAGCGCGTGCGTCGCGTTATTCCGCGCATCGGGCAAATTGATTTTTCTTTCCTCTGGGTTTCGATCGCAATCGGCGCACTGCTGGTGCTACTGCGTTGAACATCGGCTCGTACATGCCTGATATCACAGTGAACGAAGCGACTCATTGCAAGGCGAATCCGCGCTTCGCTGGCGCGGAAGCCTGAAAAACCAGGGTGAAAAGCATCGCCGATAAAAATCTTTTTTCACAATTGCGCTAAACATCGGCTTTTTTCTATGTTATTTTCGGCGCCGAGTTGAAATTTGCGGGTAGTGACAGCCCGCTCGCGCAAACATTAGCAGGAGATTAAATATGGCGAAAAAGAATGCAGCACCGACCAAGTCTGAAATTCTCGCTACCATTTCGAAGGAAACAGAGCTCTCAAAGAAGCAGGTCGGAGCCGTGTTTGACTCGCTTGGGGGTGCAATCAAGAAGAGTCTGCGAAGTCACGGCTTATTCACGCTGCCCGGACTGTTGAAGATGAAAGTCGTCAAAAAGCCCGCCACCAAGGCACGCGAGGGCGTGAATCCGTTCAACGGCGAGAAAATGATGTTCAAGGCCAAGCCGGCCAGCAAGAAAGTGCGTATTGCCGCACTGAAGACGCTGAAGGAATTCGTGAACTGATTGAATCTGGCTTTAGGAGCGGCTGAGACAGCTCGGCCGCTTCGAATAGCCTGGCCGGCCGCGCGCCGGCCGCGCCTCGCCGCCAGCACTTCGCCGGCAGGGCGCCTTACAGGCCGTGCCTATTCGATTCCAACGAGCTCGACGTCGAATACCAACGTCGCGCCGGGCGGAATCACCCCGCCCGCGCCACCATCGCCATAGGCGAGCTCCGGTGGAATGACGAGTCGACGGCTCTCCCCGACCGTCATGCCGATGACGCCTTGATCCCACCCCTTGATCACGGAGCCTGTGCCCAGAGGAAACTTGAAGGGCTCGTGGCGCGTGAGCGAGCTGTCGAATTGCTTGCCCTTGTGATCCGCGGCGCCCGCCTCATACAGCCAGCCGGTGTACTGGACCACGGCGATTTGCCCGCTGGCAATGGCGGCGCCGGAGCCGGGCTTCAGCGTGACTTTCTGCAGCGCGGTCACGGAACTCGCCGTCGATGCGGCGCTCGGCGGCGCCTCAGATTTCCCGCTGCAAGCCGCAGTCAGGGCAATGCACGTCACCAGGGCGATTTTGCGAAAATTTATGGATGCCATGGGCGGCATCATAATGGAATTTGCGAAAGGACGGAGCGTTCAGGTGTTGCGCGTTCGGAGGACGCGCATTCAGGCGACGCCGCGCAGCAACGCGGCGCATACGGCGCAGGTCGCGGCGCCGCTGGCGACCGTGAGGCCGATTTCCTCGCTCCAGCCCATCGCGAACAGCCGCAATGCACTGACGGCATCGTCGACTTCATCAACCACTTGAAGCACCCATTCCATTGGCAAAGTCTAGGTGTACGGCTTACAGCTAACCGTGAGTGGGATCACAACCTAAGCTCACGCATCGGCTTGCCATGGTGCCTGGGGCTGCGTAGGCTCCACGGACATGCAGCGCATTCTCGTCCTGAACCCTAAAGGGGGCTCAGGTAAAACGACGATAGCCACCAATCTCGCCAGCTACTTCGCGATTTCGGGCGACCGTCCGCTGTTGCAGGACAACGACCCTCAGGGCTCCAGCACCCGCTGGCTAAAAAAGCGCAAGCCCGATCAGCCCTTCATTCAGGGCGTCGCCGCATTCGAGCGCAATTCGCGCATGACCCGCGCCTGGCAAATGCGCATTCCAGCCGACGCGGTGCATGTCATCGTCGATACGCCCGCCGCGGTGCCGGCGCAGGACATGCCCGATATGACCAAGAACGCCGACGCCATCATCGTGCCGGTGCTGCCTTCCGACATCGATATTCACGCCTGCTCGAAATGCATTGCCGACTTGCTGCTGATCGCAAAGGTGCGGCGCGATGAATATCGCATCGGCGTGGTCGCAAATCGCGTCAAACGCAACACGGTTATTTATCAGTCGCTGATGCGCTTTCTCGAGACTTTGCGCATACCCGTCATCGCCACCTTGCGCGACTCGCAAAACTACGTGCGGGCGGCGGAACAGGGCACAGGCATTCACGAAATGAAGCGCTACGTGGTCGAGCAGGACTTGGAAGATTGGCAGCCGATGCTGGCGTGGCTGAAGGCGAAGGAAGACAAGGCAAAAGAGGCGGCGGTGCATCCAGACGAGGGTATCAATCCGTTGCCGGTGACGGCGTAAGCTGCGCGCGCGGCGCTCAGGTTCGTTTTATTTCTTCTCGTCGAAATTACCGCGGGCTTTCTCGGCCCAATTCTTATAGCTGTGCCAGTTGTACAGACTATTGGTAATCGCGGCGTGGCGGCCGCCGGGTTTGGCTGCGGCTCCATCACCGCGCGGAGCCCTGCGGTCCACTCCGGTGTATCGAGTCGGATTTTTAATTTCAGTCATCTCGTTTGCCTCTGTCGATGGGAACGACAGTAAGTGTCGTGCCCTCTCCTCGACAGGAACTGTGTCACGGGGAGCCGGAGCTGTCGCGCAATGGCGACGCGCAATGGGATGCGCATCTCAGGAAGCGCCGCGGTAAGTTAAATGGGTGAAATTGGCACTCCTCGCCAGGCATCGAACAGCGGCTTCAATTCCGTCAGCGAGGACTCGAGCGCCGCAGGCAACAGCGTCGTGTATGAATCCAACAGCGCCATGGCGTTGCGCGCCGGATCCGTTCGGGTCGCCGCGCCCAAGCGGCGTGACATATCGCGATTCACGACGTGCAGATTCTCATACAGATCCTTGAGCTGCGCAAACCCTGAAGAGTCATCCGCGCCCTTCAGGTCGTGCGCCAACAGCTCGCGCGCCAACAGAAACATACAGACGCTGCGATACACCGTTTCCGCTTCGCTCGCAAAGGGCAGATGGAATCGAGCCATCGGACGCAGCCTATCCGTCCAGGGGCAGCCCGAGGTCGCCATGATCAATCCCAGTACGGAACTCAAGGCCTGTTGCGCCGAGGTTTCCGCGTGCACCGTGCGTTCGGCCTGCGTGACCGTCACGCCCACCGTATCGAACGACACCAGCTCCTTGAGCGACTCGACCGCCGGCGCCATGTGCAGCGCCGATGGACAATGCCGGTGTTCGTCGGCGCTCAAGGGACAATTCGCGCATTGACTGAACTTCAATTCGGTCCAAAACGGCGGCTCGGCCGGGACCTCATTGATCAGCCGGAAATTCTTGGGATCGAAGTGCAGATCGACGCGTTTTTTTGAGCCGTCCGGCAGGTCGAAACCATACCGAATGCGCAACGTGTCCTTCATGCCACGAGTCGGTAGCAGGGTTTGTATTCGGTCCCGGTGAATTTCATGCGGCCCTGGGCCACGAATGAGCGCAGCAGCTTATCGAGCGGCTCCATGATGGCCGGCTCGCCGGCCAGCTCAAACGGTCCGTAGCGCTCGATGGCATTGACCCCGTACTCTTTGATGTTGCCGGCAACGATCCCGGAGAAGGCGCGGCGCAGATTGGCGGCGCGTTCATGCACGGGCTGATCGAGCGACAGGCGCAAGGCGCGCATCGAGGCATGCGTGACCTCGAACGGCCGTTGGAACTCCAGCGGGATTTTCAGCAGCCAATTGAAGCCGTAGGAATCGCTCGTCTGACGGCGGTAGTCGCGCACTTCCGCCATGCCGTGCACCATCGCGCGCGCCACCCCGGCCGGATCGTCGATGATCACCTTGTAGCGCGCCTGCGCGGCGGCTCCCAGCGTCGCACCGATGAAGTGATGGATCTGCTGGAAATACTCGGCGCTGTCGGCGGGACCTGTGAACACCACGGGGAACGGCAGCTTCTGATTGGCCGGATCGAGCAGAATGCCGAGCAGATACAGGATCTCTTCGGCCGTGCCGGCGCCTCCGGGGAAAATGACGATGCCGTGGCCCAGGCGCACGAACGCCTCCAGGCGCTTTTCGATGTCCGGCATGATCACCAATTGGCTCACGATGGGATTGGGCGGCTCGGCCGCAATGATCCCGGGTTCGGTGATCCCCAAGTAGCGGCCATCGGTGATGCGCTGTTTGGAATGCCCGATGGTGGCTCCTTTCATGGGGCCTTTCATCGCGCCGGGGCCGCAACCCGTGCAGACATCCAGACTGCGCAGCCCCAGCTCGTAGCCTACTTTTTTCGTGTAGTCGTATTCGAAGCGGCGAATCGAATGGCCGCCCCAGCAAACCACCAGATTCGGCCGCACCTGCAATTCCAGCACCCGCGCGTTGCGCAGGATGTGAAACACGGCGTTGGTAATGCTCGAAGACGAATTCAGGTCAAATCGGCCGCTCTCGATGATTTCGTTCGAGATGAACACCACGTCGCGCAGCACGGCGAACAAATGATCCTTGAGACCGCGGATCATCACCCCGTCGACGAACGCGGCCGCCGGCGCATTCTTGATCTCGAGCTTGATGCCCCAAGCCTGGCGCACGATGCGCAGCTCGAAATCGCGGTACTTTTCGAATATGACCCGCGCATCGTCGATATCGCTGCCGGAATTCAAGACCGCCAGCGCGCACTTGCGAAACAACGGGTACAGGCCGCCCTGACTGGAATCCAGCAGTTTGGCGATCTCCTGCTGGGAGAGGTGCTCCAAGCTGCCTTTGGGGGCCACCCGCGCATCGACCATGTCAGACGATAGAATCGAGGCTTCCACGCAGCACCTTACTTCACGGATAGATATCGATCGGAATATTGTCCTGCGTGCGCATCCACACTTCGACCATGTCGGAGTTCGATAGAGCTATGCAGCCATCGGTCCAGTCGTTCGACTGATAATACGCTGAAGGGTGGTGCGGCGAGTTGGGGAAACCATGGATCATGATGGAGCCCCCCGGAGCCCAGCCTTTCTTGTGCGCTCGAAGCTCATCCTCTTTGTTCGGATAAGTCACTTGAATGGCTAGAAAGAAGTCGCTGCGGGTATTGCGCCGCGCCAGGTAGTAATGACCTTCGGGTGTTCTGAAGTCCCGCTCCCGCTCCTTCTGCCCGACGGGGCTCAAGCCGAGCGCCACCTTGTACACGCCCATCAGGTGCTCGCCGTTGTATAAGTACAGCTTGTGCTCGGATTTATGGACCACGACGCGATCAGCGAGCTCACTTTCCGATGAGATGGCGACGCTGGTCGAGAGCGCACCCGTCGCCATCACCAGACACATCAACGCACTTGTCGCCGAAAAACGGCCTAATCGCATGATCATTGGCAAAAGTATACCTGGTCGGTGCAACTCAATAATCGGCTCTGGCTCACGTCCCGCTATACTTAGACCCATGCGCCTGCCTGCAGTTGCCATTTGCCTGATCACCGTGCTCTTGAGTGCCTGCGGCACGACGTCCGCCATCAAGCCGGTGGAATATCTCGATGACCGCACGGCCATGACCGTCGGCTCGCTCAAGGAGCCGATCGAGCTGGTGCCGAGCCTCAGGCAAGGGGGCCTGCACGTCATCACCAATCTCGGCAAGCGCCTGAGCTTCGCCTACCTGGGTCCGGTTGAATGGGATCGCAGCGGCTCGATCGTCTACGGGCTGTGGGTGCACATCGCACCCGGCACCGATCGGCCCATCGCCGACATTCGCTCGAACGCGGCCCTGACCATCGTTCTTGATAACGGCACACGCGTGCTGACGCCCATCGATGCGCCGCAGTTGGGCCGGGGCGCCTACCAACCCGTCGCATCCTGGGGCCAAACCGCCTACTTCGAGCTGACGGTGGAGATGCTCAAGCAAATGGCGGCGAGCCAGAAGCTGGCGCTCAACGTTCGTGCGGCGGATGACTCCGTCGTGAATTTCGTGGCCTCCGGCGACACCCGTGCAACGCTGACCGACTACATGCATTCGCGCGGTATCACTGACGATTGATGGCCTCGACGCGCGGCAGGGCAATCGTGGCGCCGGGCCGAACCTCGCCAAAATCCACATCGGGGTTGTATTCGGCGACCAGCCAGACCGGCAAGTCCGCATGCTGTTGCGCGATGATCCAAAGCGATTCGCCTTTCTTGACCACGTAATTTTCCGTGCCCGAGATCCGGTGGGTGGCAAAAAAGCTTTCCTGCAGCTGCCGATGATAGTCGCGCCGCGCCGCCTCGAATTGCGCCGCACTGACCTGCGACAGATCCAGCTTGACCTTGTGGCCAAGCGTCACCATGGCGTTCTTATGCAGCTTGTTGAGCGTGCGCAGCGAGGCTGAACTCACTTTGGACCAGTCGGCGAAATGTCCGAGGGTTTCCGCCGCTTGCACCACCACCGTGTTGTCCGCGCCGACGCTGTAATCCGTGTTGTCGCCGTTGCCGGAAGGCGCAGCGGCCGGCAGCAGGGCAGTACTTTCAGCCTGCCGCTCTGAGACCGGCTCGCGGGGCGGCGGCGGCAGGCGTGCAAGCGCGGGCGCTGCCGGAGGCGTGGGCGCAGTCGCGGATTGAGCGGACGCGGATAGAGCGGACGCGGATTGCGTTTCGGCCGCGGGCAACGGTTCGGGCGGCGGCGGTGCGGCCGCAGCGGTGGTGGCGGCGGCGGCCGCTACGCTTGCGGCGGCGCTGTCGGCGCGCGAAACCGGCATGGGGATGCGCACCAATTCGCCGCGGGCCAACTCGCGCGCCGAACTTAAGCCATTGGCCGCGAGCAGGCGGTTCAGGGTGACGCCGCTGGCCGCCGCGATGCCTGCCAGTGTCTCGCCGCGCCGCGCCCGGTGCGTGCCGTCGTTCCTTTGGGCCACAAAACGTTCCGCCGGAGCCAGCCGCGCCCAGGCGGCGGCGATGTCGGCGGCCGGCGGCGAGCCCGGTATGCGCAATTCGTAGCCGCGCGGCACCAGGCGCGTTTTATTCCACACGGGCGGCCGCAGTGCTGGATTCAAAACG
>DATNKC010000562.1:0-3291 GCA_035603615.1 Steroidobacteraceae bacterium
GCGGCGCCGCTCGGCAATTTCGAGCCATCGTTCTTGCCGGCATCTCGGCTCAACGAGGTGGTGCTGGCGGGAATATTTACCATCAGCCAATGCCAGAAGCCTCGTCCCTGCATGGCATCGGGATCGAATAGGGCGACCGCGAAGCTCTTCGTTCCCTGGGGTGCGCCGCTCCAGCGAAGCGCAGGCGATTGGTTTCCGCCGGTGCAACCAAAACCGCTGAAGATGAATTCTTGCGCCAAGGGCTTATCGGGCCCAATGTCGCTGCTGGTCAATTGAAAATCGGCCGCAGACGCCGAACCGAGCGCGGCGGCAGCCAAAAACACTGTAACCAATATCATCGCGCCTCGATTTGGCATTGTTGTTTTCCCCCTTGCCCGACCATACCAGAGGTGCGGATAAACTGCATGTCACGCAGCGCTTCAAGTAACATATTGAACACGTGAATAGAGGAACTTTTGTCGCGTTGCTGCCAGTCAGGTGGCTGAACCGATTCTCACTGTCGCCGACCGATCTACTGCGCGATCGGACCTACCGCAGACTTTGGACCTCCATCCTGATCTCCTCATTTGGCGGCCAGGTGACCTTGCTCGCCATTCCGCTGACCGCGGCGGTGTTGATGCACGCGGCGCCCACGCAAATGGGCCTGTTGACCGCAATGGAGCTGATTCCCTTCGCGCTGTTCTCGCTGCCCACCGGCGTGGTGCTCGACCGAATCAGAAAACTGCCGGTCTATGTTTTCGGGGAATTGTCGATCGCCCTTGGGGTCGCCACGGTGCCCATCGCTTGGTGGCTCGGCTGGCTCTCAATGCCGTGGCTGTACTTCGTGGCGTTTTTAATCGGTGCAGTGAATACCACCGCGGGCAGCGCCGCCCAGATCGTATTGACTCAAATTGTCCCGCGGTCCCGCTTGGTGGAAGCGCACGCCAAGAATGCGCTGGCCTCGGCCACGGCAGAAGTAACCGGACCGGCCGCAGCCGGCGCGCTGATCAAATTGACGGGCGCGCCGATCGCCCTGTTGGCCAATGCGTGCCTATTGCTGACTTCGGCGTCCATTCTTCGCGGTGTGCCGGTCAAAGAAACGCCCAGCAAAGTTAATCCGCCGTTTTGGGCCGCCATGCGTGAAGGACTGGATTTCGTTCGCGGCCACAAGCTCTTGGTCACCATGGCTTGTTGCGTTGGAATTTGGCAAATGTGCAGCCAGTGCGCCACCGTCGTGCAAATTCTTTTCGCCGTTCACCAGCTCAGGCTGTCGGAGCGCGGCGTGGGATTCAGCTACGTCGCCTTAGGTGTGGGCACGGTGTTTGCGAGCGCCAATGGGCATCGGGTTGTCAGACGATTGGGGCCGGGTCCGACATTTGTTTTGGGGTTCGCAATTTCGGGAACCGGTTGGCTGATGTTGTCGATTGCACCGGCCAACACACTCGGCGTCATTGCTTACGCAACCATGCTGTTGATGTTTGGTGTAGGCGCCATTTTCATTTTCATCAATTTCCTATCCCTGCGTCAGTCGGTCACGCCGGCTCCGATGCTGGGCCGCATGACCAGCACGATGCGCTGGCTCATTCTGTTGCCCGCCGGACCTGGCGCGCTTCTCGGCGGATGGTTGGGCGAGCATGTCGGGCTGCGTGCCGCACTGGGCTTTTCAGGAGTCACGGCCTTGTTGTTGGCATGTATCGCCTGGCAGTTGCCGGTGATTCGCAGCGTGAAAACATTACCAACTCTTAAGGCGGAAGCGGTTACGCCGTATTCTTCCGATTCTCAATGACTTAGCGATTGAAGAGGCCGGCGCGAATGCGGTACCGTCCTACATACGTGCCCGCGTGGTCAACGGACCATATAGGGGTGCCGTTTAGGCAATAAGTCCGGTTGCTGGGTGGCCGAACGACATCAAAGAAGGAGTAATGAATGAAAGCTTCTCGTAAGGCGTTATTTTTGGGTTTATGCATCGCAGCGAGTGCCGTGGGGTTACCGACAATTGCATCCGCGGGCGTAGCCGTTGATATCGATATTGCGCCTCCGCCTGTCCGCGTCGAGACGGTGCCGCCGCCGCGCGTGGGCTTCGTTTGGGCGCCGGGGTATTGGGACTACCGGGGCCATGATCACGTCTGGGTCGGCGGCCGTTGGATTCATGAGCGCCATGGATACCATTGGGTTGGTGACCGTTGGGATCAACGCGGGCCGCATTGGCACCACGAGCCGGGACATTGGGAGCGCTAAGTTTCCGATAGAAGGGCTGAAGGAATTGCGGCGCGGACTCTTAACAGACGCGCCGCAATTTTTTAATTAAAGTGCAGACTCGATGAGTGCCCAGAACGCATTACGAGTCGGCCTTATCTCAGACACTCACGGCCTGTTGAGACCCGAGGCGCGGGCATTTGCGGGGGCGTGTGATTATATAATTCACGGAGGTGACATCGGCTCAGCCGCGATTCTCGATGAGCTGTCAGCGATGGCGCCTCTGATCGCCGTCAAGGGCAACAATGACCGGCAAGCTTGGGCCGCACATTTGCCGCAAACCGAAATGATTCGCGTGGGAGGCGTGTTCATTTACGTCATCCACGACCTCTCTCAGCTCGATATCGAACCCCATGCGGCAGGCGCGCACGTGATCGTATCGGGTCACTCTCACAAGCCGTTGATTGAACTGCGAAACGGTATTTTGTACGTCAATCCTGGAAGTTGCGGACCGCGGCGATTCAATCTGCCTCTCTCTGTCGGCGAGATCCGCGTCGAAGGCACCAAAGTCAGGGCGCGAACCGTTGAACTCGTTCAACAATGAACTAGCTGCCGGTAGCTCGGCATGTGATTTGATTGGCTCGAGCATTCGCCAGGGAGCGTGAGCAGAATCGAGGCACTGTAGTCTTCGTGCCTCGATTCTGCTCACTCTCCCTGGCCCTCAATAGCCCGGTTCCGTCACACCTTTGCCCGGCGTGATAAAGCGGTAAACCAACGCACCGATCGCACCGCCGAGCAGCGGCGCCAGCCAAAACAGCCAAAGCTGCGACAGGGCCCAGCCTTGAACAAATACCGCCGGGCCCGTGCTGCGCGCGGGATTGACCGAGGTATTGGTAACCGGAATGCTGATCAAATGAATCAAGGTAAGAGTGAGGCCGATCGCCAGCGGGGCGAAGCCCACGGGCGCTTTCTTATCCGTAGCGCCCATAATGACGAACAAGAATATTGCCGTCATGATCACCTCGCACACCAAGCCCGCAGCCATGCTGTAGTGACCCGGCGAATGATCGCCATAGCCATTGGCGGCTAGACCACCAGCGAGAGGGTCTGAGCCAT
>DATNKC010000563.1:0-6135 GCA_035603615.1 Steroidobacteraceae bacterium
GGCCAATTGTCCACGTCGGTCGTGGTCATGAGTTGTCCGCCTTGCTCCAAGCCGGTGATGAGCAAGGGATTTCGATTCGCACGGGCCGCATACACAGCGGCGGTGTAGCCTGCAGGTCCAGAGCCCAGGATGAGGAGACGACTGTGCCTGACAACGCTCATGTATAATTTGCCTCTCGTCTTGAAAAGTCGCTTCAGGCTCAAGGGAGCCGGCGACAGCTTAAGGTTAACTGACCCATGGTAAGTAAATCTGTGGGCGGGAGCCAATTCCTACAAGTCCGCATCGCCACTCGTCAGTCGTGGTTGTTGCATCTCGTTTCACGGGTTACTATTACATATTATTCAATTAGTTAAGAAGTAATTGTCATTAAAGGTCTAGATATAGCCGACAGCTCGTCGCCGAAGAAGCCGCAGAAGATGAAACTTTCTGCGGCCGTGTCGCGTTCTTTGCGCGAGGGCACGCTGTGGGTTCTGGGTGCGCTTGCGCTGCTCTTGTTGCTGGCACTGTTCTCCTATCACCCCCACGATGGGGGTTTCTCGGACACCGGCGAGCCCGGCCCGGTCGGCAATTGGATCGGCCCGGTGGGTGCGTGGCTCGCTCAATTTTTCCTGTTTCTCTTCGGCCGTCCCGCGTATCTGTTTCCCGTCATGCTGGCCTATGCCGGCTGGCTGGTGCACAAGGATCAACCCCTAACGGACACCCGCTCGCGCATCAACACCTTGCTGCGCGCCCTGGGATTCGTTCTCACCCTGGCTACCAGTTGCGGCCTCGCCTCCTTGCACTGGAGCGGCTCAGGGTTGCCGAACAATAGCGCCGGCGGCGTGTTGGGCGAACTGGCGGGCAGGGGCAGCGCCCACGGCTTGAGCTTTCTCGGCGCCACGCTGTTGTTGATGGGATTGTGGTTGGCCGGCGTCGCGTTATTCCTCGGGCTATCGTGGTTCGAGGTGATGGACAGGCTCGGCGCTGCCGTGCTGAAGACCATTGAGTGGATTCGCAGCCGCATGGAGCAGCGTCGCGAGCTGGCCTCCGGGCAGCTGCGCAAGCAGGCGCGCCAGGAAGTGGTGCGCGAAGAGCAAAAGAAAGTCGCGACCCGTCCGCCGCCCAGAATCGAGCCGCCGGCCCCGCTGCCGCAAAAAAGCGATCGCGTCGAACGCGAGCGCCAGGTGCCGCTGTTCGATGCGCCCAAGTCGAGTGAATTGCCGGCGCTGTCGCTGCTCGATGAACCCGGCACCCGCGAGCAGTCCTATTCCGACGAGGCGTTGGAGGCGATGTCGCGGCTGGTGGAAATCAAGTTGCGGGACTTTGGCATCGAGGTTGAGGTGGTGGCCGTGCAGCCGGGTCCGGTCATTACCCGCTTCGAGCTGCGGCCGGCCCCGGGCGTCAAGGTGAGCCAGATCAGTACTCTATCCAAGGACTTGGCGCGTGCGCTCTCGGCCATCAGCGTGCGCGTGGTCGAAGTCATTCCCGGCAAGTCCGTGGTCGGATTGGAAATCCCCAACGAGAAACGCGAGATCGTGACTCTGGGCGAAATCATCAAGTCCAAGCCGTACGACGAAGTCGGGTCACCGCTCGCTCTGGCGTTGGGCAAGGACATCGGCGGGGTGCCGGTCGTCGCCGACCTGGCGCGCATGCCGCACTTGTTGATCGCAGGCACCACCGGTTCGGGCAAATCGGTGGGCATCAATGCCATGGTCTTGAGCCTGGTCTACAAGGCCACGCCGGAACATGTGCGCATGATCATGATCGACCCGAAGATGCTGGAGCTTTCGGTGTACGAGGGCATTCCGCACTTGCTGTCGCCGGTGGTGACGGACATGAAGCAGGCGGCCAACGCCTTGCGCTGGTGCGTGGCGGAGATGGAGCGCCGCTACCAACTGATGTCCGCGCTCGGCGTGCGCAACATCGGCGGCTTCAACCGCAAGGTTAAAGACGCGGCCGAGGCCGGCAAGCCGATCAAAGATCCTATTCGCATGCAAAAAATTGCGCAGGGCGTCCCCGGCATCGTCGAAGAGGATGTGGCGGAGTTGACGTCATTGCCCTTTATCGTCGTCATCATCGATGAGCTCGCGGATTTGATGATGATCGTCGGCAAGAAGGTCGAGGAGCTGATCGCGCGCCTCGCGCAAAAAGCCCGCGCCTCCGGCATCCACTTGATCTTGGCGACGCAGCGCCCGTCGGTGGACGTCATCACCGGTTTGATCAAAGCCAATATTCCGACGCGCATCGCCTTCCAGGTCTCCGCAAAAGTGGATTCGCGCACGATTCTTGACCAGGGCGGCGCCGAGTCGCTCTTGGGCCATGGCGACATGCTCTATTTGCCGCCGGGCACCTCGATCCCCACTCGCGTGCACGGCGCCTTTGTCTCGGACCAAGAAGTGCATCGCGTGGTCGCGGGATTGAAGACCGCATCGCCCCCGGTTTATATCGATGAAATTTTGGAAGGTCCGCGCAATCCCATCCCCGGATTTCCGTCTGACGAGGAGGAGGCCGCCGGAAGCAGTCCCGCCGATGCGGAGGCGGACCCCTTGTACGATGAAGCGGTGCGCATCGTCACGGAGAGCCGCAAAGCATCGATTTCGGGTGTGCAGCGTCGGCTCAAGATCGGCTACAACCGCGCGGCGCGCTTGGTCGAAGCCATGGAAGCGGCGGGATTGGTCGGGCCGTTGCAATCCAATGGCAATCGAGAGATTTACGGCGCGGCGCCGCCCGAGGAGTGACACCGATGCGAAAACACACAATCGCCGCAGCGTTGCTGATCTTCGCTATGGCGCATCTTCCCGCAAGCGCCTGTTTCGCTTCCCCGACCAGCGACGTCGAGAAGTACTTGAGCGGGCTTGCGACCTGGTCGGCGGACTTCAAGCAGACCATCGATGATGGCAATGGCAAGGTGGTGCGCAGCGCCGCGGGTAAGCTGTATCTGCAGAAGCCCGGAAGATTCCGCTGGGATTACTCGGAACCTTCCGAGCAGTTGATTCTGGCGGACGGCAAGCAGATCTGGTTTTACGACAAGGACCTGCAGCAGGCCAATGTGCGCAACATGGACGCGAGTCTTGCGAACACACCCGCGGTGCTCCTGTCCGGCGGGGGATCCTTGAGCAGTCAGTTCGATGTCACGGCGCTGCCGCCGAGCGACGGACTCGAGTGGTACCAACTCATACCCAAACATCCGGATACCGATTTCCAGCTGGTTCGCATCGGATTTCGAAACGGCGACCTGACTTCCATGTTCCTTGCGGACAAGCTGAATCAAGTCACGCAGCTGACTTTTACGAACTCCAAGCGCAACGCCAAGTTTGCGCCGGATTTGTTTAAATTCGTGCCGCCGCCGGGGGTCGATGTGATCGGACGCGGCGGCAAGTGACGGCAGGCGGCACGTATCGGCCGTTGGCTGATCGGCTGCGTCCGCAGTCTCTCGATGAGTATGTCGGGCAATCCCATCTACTCGGGGTGGGCGCACCGTTGCGCCGCGCTCTGGAGTCCGGCCATCCGCATTCCATGATTCTTTGGGGGCCGCCCGGTACGGGGAAGACGACGCTCGCGCGCCTGGTCGCCAATGGCGCGAATGCCGAATTCGTCGGACTCTCGGCGGTACAAGCGGGGATCAAGGACATCCGGGCGGTGGTGGAGCAGGCGCGCGGCTTGCGCGGCACGCGCGACACGGTTTTATTTCTCGACGAGGTGCATCGGTTCAATAAGTCGCAGCAGGATGCGTTTCTTCCCTACGTCGAGGACGGGACGCTGATTTTTATCGGCGCGACCACGGAAAACCCGTCGTTTGAGGTCAACAACGCCTTGCTGTCGCGAGCACGCGTGTATGTCCTCAAGTCGCTGACCACGGAGGACTTAGGGCAGCTCCTGGATCGCGCTTTGTCGGACCCAGTGCGGGGACTGGGCTCACTCAATCTGCAAATCGAGGCGGGCGCGCGCGAGTTGCTGCTGGCGGCCGCCGACGGCGACGCGCGGCGCATGCTCAATCTATTGGAAACCGCGGCAGACTTGAGCACGCCGCACGATTCCGGGCGCCGGCTCGACACCGATACCATGCGTGCGGTGATCGGCAGCACCTACGTGCGTTTCGACAAGGGCGGCGAGAATTTCTACGACCAGATCTCTGCGCTGCATAAATCGGTTCGCGGCAGTGATCCCGATGCGGCGCTCTACTGGCTCTGCCGCATGCTCGCGGGCGGTTGCGATCCCATGTATGTGGCGCGCCGCGCGCTGCGCATGGCGAGCGAAGACATCGGCAATGCCGATCCGCGGGCGCTGACCATGGCGCTGGAGGCCTGCGCGGTTTACGAGCGTCTGGGCAGTCCGGAGGGCGAGTTGGCCATCGCCCAGGCCGTCGTCTTCATGGCCTGCGCGGCGAAAAGCAATGCGGTGTATACCGCTTTCAATGCGGCCAGCGAAGATGCGGCCAAGCTAGGCTCGCTCGAGGTGCCGCTGCAGCTCCGCAACGCGCCCACACGCCTCATGAAGGAAATCGGTTATGGCAAGGGCTACCGCTATGCGCACGACGAACCGGGCGGCTATGCGGCGGGCGAGCGTTATTTTCCGGATGAGATGCCGGATCGCCGTTACTATGTGCCGGTCACGCGGGGATTGGAGATAAAAATTGGGGAGGCGCTGGCGGCGCGCCGCGCGCGCGACTCCAAGGTCCAGGACAAAGGCTCTCCTTGAACACTTGCGAACGATGAACACTTACGAGCCATGAACATTTGCGAAGGAAACAATTGTGCTTGATCCGAAGCTGTTGCGCAGCGATTTACCGGGCGTCGCGGCCGCCTTGGCGCGACGGGGCTTCGTGCTCGATGTGGAGGCGTTCGCCGCTCTGGAAGAGCAGCGCAAGAGCGTCCAGATCGAAGCCGATCGCCTGCGAGCGGAGCGCAATGCCAGTGCGAAGGCGGTGGGGTTCGCGAAGTCAAAGGGTGAGGATGTAACTCCGTTGTTGGCGGCGGGAGAGGTCTTGGCCGCTGGGTTACAGGGTATCGAAAAGCGGCTGGACCTCATTCAATCCCAGATCACGGATCTGCAATTGGGACTGCCGAATATTTTGCACGCCAGTGTCCCCGAGGGCCGCGATGAGTCCTCGAATGTCGAGGTGCGCCGCTTCGGTGTACCGCGCGAATTTAGCTTCGAGCCGCGGGATCACGTCGCGCTGGGCGAGCCTCTAGGGATGGACTTCGAAGCCGCCGGACAGATTTCCGGCGCGCGCTTCGTGGTGATGAGCGGAATGCTGGCTAAATTGCACCGCGCGCTGGCGCAATTCATGTTGGACCTGCACGTGCGAGATCACGGTTACCGCGAACACTACGTGCCGTACCTGGTGCACGCGGCGGCGCTGCTCGGCACCGGGCAGCTGCCGAAGTTCGAACAGGACTTATTCGCGGTGCGCGGTGATCCGGGTTTCTACCTGATCCCCACGGCCGAGGTGCCGCTGACGAATTTGGTGCGCGATCAGATTCTGGCGCCGGAGCGCTTGCCGCTCAAATTTGTGGCGCACACGCCGTGTTTCCGCTCGGAGGCCGGCTCGGCCGGGAAGGACACGCGCGGCATGATCCGCCAACACCAATTCGATAAGGTTGAAATGGTGCAGATCGTGCGTCCCGATAATTCCTATGCGGCACTCGAAGAGATGACCGGACACGCCGAGGATGTGCTCAAGGCGCTGGAATTGCCCTATCGAGTACTGTCGTTGTGCGCGGGCGATACCGGCTCGCAAAGTGCCAAGACCTACGATCTCGAAGTCTGGCTGCCATCGCAGAAAAAGTACCGGGAGATTTCATCTTGCAGCAACTGCGAGTCCTTCCAGGCGCGTCGCCTGCAGGCTCGATGGCGCAATCCCGAAACCGGAAAACCGGAGCTGGTGCACACGTTAAATGGATCGGGCGTCGCGGTGGGGCGCGCGTTGGTTGCGATTCTGGAGAATTATCAACGCGAGGACGGCAGCATCACGGTGCCGGCGGCGATGGTGCCCTACATGGGTGGGGCGACCCTGCTGCGGTAATCCGCAGCAGGGTACCTTGATCTTTTAGTTGCGGCTGCCCATCACGAGGCGCAGCACATACCAGAACATCAGTGCGATCGATGCGAACAGCTGCATCGCCGCCGACACATAGCGATCTTCCGGATAATGCT
>DATNKC010000564.1:0-8462 GCA_035603615.1 Steroidobacteraceae bacterium
CTGGCTCAATAAATTCTGGTACGGCGGTGTTTCGCCGCCGTGGTGGATGATGCCGCTGTCCGCGGTTTACGCTGCGATATCGGGAATACGCCGCTTCGCCTATTCGCGGCATTTGGCGCGATCGACGCGCCTGCCGTGCCCCGTCGTCGTCGTGGGCAACTTGAGCGTCGGCGGGACGGGCAAAACGCCCCTCGTGTGCTGGCTCGCCGGCCAGCTGATCGAACTGGGATTCAGGCCGGGTGTGGTGTCACGCGGATACGGTGGCTCGTCTCGGGCCGCGCGGCTGGTGCAAGCCGCCGATGATTCCAACGAAGTCGGCGATGAGGCCATCCTGCTGGCACGCCGCAGCCGTGTTCCGGTCGCCACCGGGCGCAATCGCCCCGCGGCGGCACAGCTCCTGATCAATGCCGGCTGCGACATCATCGTCAGCGACGATGGGCTGCAGCACTATGCTCTGCAGCGCGATTGCGAAATCATCGTCATCGACGGCGATCGACGCTTCGGCAACGGGCGCCTGTTGCCGGCCGGCCCGCTGCGCGAGAGCCCGGCGCGCCTCGAGCGTGCGGACGCCATCGTGATCACTGGCGGAGATGCCGAGAACGACGGGGCCATGCGCATGAGATTGCTGGCGACCAGCGCAATTGCGATGAAGTACGGCACGCCCAAACCGTTGCGCGAGTTTTCCGGCCAACCGGCGCACGCGATAGCGGCGATCGGCAATCCGCAGCGCTTCTTCACCATGCTGCGCGCGGTCGGCATCAGCGTCATCGAACATGCGCTGCCGGACCACGCGAAGCTGGGGATTGACGATATATCCTTTCCCGATGATCTTCCGGTTCTCATGACCGAGAAAGATGCCGTAAAATGCCGCGACATCGCGGGACCGCATCATTGGTATGTTCCCGTTAGCGTAGCGTTCGCGGCAGGCGATGCCGAAAAACTGCGCGGCATCGTGGTTCAGTCAATTAAAAAGCGCGCGGCGCGCGCCTAAAGGACATATGGATAAGCGCTTGCTCGAGCTGCTGGTTTGCCCGATCTGCAAAGGTCCCCTGCGCAGCATTGGCGCCGGCAATGCGCAAGAACTCGTTTGCCGACCCGACAGGCTGGCTTATGCCGTACGCGACGGCATTCCTCTGATGCTGCCGGAAGAGGCGCGCGCGCTGAGTGCCGATGATCCTCTGTTGGAAACTTAACCTCGCCGGTGTTTCACGTCATCATACCGGCGCGTTTTGCATCCACCCGGTTGCCCGGAAAGCCGTTGCTGCAAATCGGGGATCGGCCGCTGATTCAATGGGTCTGGCAGAGCGCCGTCGACAGCGGCGCCGCCTCGGTGCTCGTGGCAACCGACGATGAACGCATTCGCACCGCGGCGTTGAGTTTTGGCGCCGATTGCCTGATGACCTCACCGCATCACGTCTCGGGCACGGATCGAATTGCCGAAGCGGTGCGCGCCAAAGCATTCGCAGCCGACGACATTGTGGTCAATCTGCAGGGCGATGAACCGATGATGGCCGCCGAGGTGGTTGCCAGGGTGGCGCAAGGTCTGCGCGAGACGGAAGGCAGCGATATCAGCACGGCGGTCGCGCCCATCCAGTCACTTCAGGAGTTTCTCGATCCCAACTGCGTCAAGGCACTGCGCGCGGGCGATGGACGAGCGCTGTATTTCAGCCGAGCTCCCGTGCCCTGGCCGCGCGACAGCATCGCTGCCGGGCGCCCGAGTTCTTTTTTGGGAGCATGGCGCCACATCGGGATTTATGCCTATCGGGTGCACAGCCTGTTGCAGTTTGCCGCGTGGCCGCCGACGCCGCTCGAATTGACTGAGAAACTCGAGCAACTGCGCGCTCTGGAGCACGGCATGCACATCCAGCTGGTGGCGCTATCGGCGTCACCGCCCGCCGGAATCGACACGCCGGAGGATCTCGAGCGCGTCCGATCGGAACTGCAAAAGCCTCGAGCCTAGCGGCGCCCGAATCCCCGTCGCGCGAGGCCTAGATTCCCATCACGCGGCGCAGGAACGCATCGCTCTTGCGCAGCATTTCCGCGCGCACCGCGGAGTCCTCCAGCTGATGATCGAGATCCGGCCAGGTGATCAGTTCGTGCGGCACGCCTGCGGCGCCCAAACGATCCGCCATTTCCTTCGATTGCCGAATCGGCACATTGCGGTCCATCTCGCCGTGAAACAGCAGCACCGGTACTTTGATCTTTGCCGCGTTCAGCGCCGGCGATCCCTCACGCACATGCGGTCCTTCACCAATTTCCCGGCTCACAACCAAGAAATCCGACCACTGCCGGTGTTGCTCCTTGAGCTCCGGGAGGTCGGTCACGGGTGCGATCGCGACGACCGCTTTGAACACACTGGGGTCGACCACCGCCGACTGCAGCGCCGCGTAGCCGCCGTAGGACCAGCCTACAATCGCAAGCTTATCCGGGTTCGCGATGCCTTGCGCAACCAGCCACTTGCCTGCATCCAGCACATCGCCAATGGCCGTCGGCCAGGAGCGAAAGCCATTTTGTTTGAAAAAGTCATCTCCATAGCCCGTCGAACCGCGAAAATTCGGTTGCAGCACCACGTATCCGCGCGACGCATAGAATTGCGCCAAATAGTCGAAGCGCCAGTAGTCGCGCGCGTTGGGCCCGCCATGCGGCATGACGATTGCGGGCAAATTCTTCGGCGTATCGACGCCCGGGGGGAGCGTCAGGTAGCCTGGGATCACGGTGCCGTCGGTGGCCTGATACTGGATCGGTTTGACGCTGGCGAGCTTGACGCCCTCCAACTCACCTCTTAGGACCAAAAACGTCTCCAGCTGCCGCAGCTTTTTGTTGAACAAATAGTAAACGCCCGGATCGTGATCGCTTCCCGCGAAAATCAGCAGCACGTTTTCGTCCATGCTCGAATCAACGACATGAAGCCCCGGCCGCCCCGGCAGTGCTTTTGCCACCGACGCCAACACTTTTTCAAATTCCGGATCCAAGAAGTGGAAGTGCGAGAGCTCGTCGGCATAGGTGACTCCCACCACTCGATGGCGGCGGCCAATGCGATTCAACCCACCGACGTCCACATCGGGTCGCGCGAACACCAGTTCTTCTTTTAGGGTTCCGTCGAGCGCGATCGTATAGAGCGCGCTCCGGCCGTCCAATTTCTTGTAGCCGTAGGCCAGGTTCGCATCATGATCCACCGCAACCGGCCGAAAGCCGTTATGCCCCTCGCCGACCAATTCGCCCATCGGCAGCCAATCGCGTGAATCTGTCTTGCGGTAGTAGTAAGCAATGTTTCCGGAGTCATAGGCCCCGAGCGCACCGCGCCTCGATCTGACCCCTATGACGCGGATGGTGCCGCGGCCGTCACTGATGTAGGTGACCGCGTCCTCGCGCGGTTGCTCAAGGGTTTGCACGGCCAGTGTTTGCGTGTCGACCCGGTCGACCGCGATTCCTCGCTTTGACGACCCCATGCGGCTGCTGGTGCGGTCATCCGGCAAATACACCCGGGTCATCAGCACGGCACCGTCCTCATCAGGCAGCCAATCGATGACGCTGCCGCCGCCGAGCTGCAATCCCCGCGTGAATTCATTGCTTCTGGTGCTGAGCAATTGCAGCTTCGTGCCGTCGATATCGACCGCGATCAGGCGAGAGAACTGCACCGGTTCAAGCAGGAGGCTGGCGGCGATAACGCCGTAGACGGTGCAAACCAGGCGCTGATTCGACACCCAGTCGCAACCGGCGAGCCGATCGGGTTTCCCGCTGGCGCTAAGAACGGCTTTGAAAGTCCGGGATGCTCCTTTGGCAAGACTTTGAACATACACCACCGATCCCTGGCCGGTTGAGGGAGCGACAACTGCTACGCTCATGCCGTCGGGCGACAGGCTTATGGACTCGACGCTTGGGCGGGCACCAAAAGCCGTTGCCGCATCGAAGGCGGGCTCGGCGATGGAAAGAAGTGGAAGTGAGGCGAGCAGCAAACTCCCCGTCACGGTGGTTCGTAATGACATTCTGCCTCCCTGCCTGTTTTTATTCGGCACGCGAATCATAATGATCGCATGGCTACAACACAAAGATCCGCAGGGCGGACGCCGCACCGAGTGCTTTTAGTATGTCTTGGGAACATTTGCCGAAGTCCCACCGCGGAGGGTGTGCTGCGAGATCTGGCCGCCAAGGAAGCGCCGGGCCTGCCCCTGGAAATAGATTCAGCGGGAACGGCGGATTATCACATCGGCGCGCCGCCCGATCCGCGCAGCCAGCGTGCAGCGCTGCGGCGTGGCATCGACATCAGTGGGTTGAAGGCCCGCCAGGTCGCAGCGGATGATTTCGCACGCTTCGATCTCATTCTGGCAATGGACCAAGAGAACTTGCGAGAGCTGCAAGCCATGCAGCCCCGCAATTCGCGCGCCTCAGTGAAGCTTTTTCTCGAGTACGCGCCCGATGCGGGGTTGCGCGAGGTGCCTGATCCTTACTACGGCGACGCGGCCGCCTTCGAGCACGTGCTCGATCTGACTACCGCCGCCGCGCGCGGCTTGCTCGCTACGTTACAGGAACGTGCGTAGCAGCCAATACAGGCCGCCGGCGAGTGCGATCGATACGGGCAGCGTCAGCACCCAGGCCATCAGCAGAGCGCGCACGGTGGCCCACTGCAATCCCGACCCGTTGGCAACCATCGTTCCCGCCACGCCGGATGAAAGCACATGCGTGGTACTGACCGGGAGGCCGTACATTTCCGCCGCGCCGATGGTCGCCATGGCGACGATTTCCGCCGACGCGCCTTGCGCGTAGGTCAAGTGCGTCTTGCCAATCCGTTCGCCGACCGTTACCACAATGCGCTTCCAGCCGATCATCGTGCCTAAGCCCAGAGCGATCGCGACGGCGACCTTGACCCACGTGGGTATGAACTTGGTGGAGTGATCGAGCTGTTTCTTGTAGGCATCGAGCGAGGTTTGGTCGGCAGCCGATACATTCAACGACGGGGTCTTGCTCATGAAGCGCAGGCCTTCGCTGACCAGGTACATCTCGTTGCGGATGTTGACCATGGAGCCGGCGGGAACCTTATCCATCGAATGGTAGTGACCGACTTCCGTACCGATCGCGTCCGTGAGGGCGGCGAGTGCGGCCACGCCCTCAGGCGTGGCTTTGCGATTGCGCACCAGTTCCACCGCGGCCTCGCGCGGATCGGCAGGCGCGGCGCCTACGGCGTAGTGCGAAAGGGCGGTACGAGCTTGCACCGACGCCGCCATGAAGGTGTTCACATCCGCCTCATGCATGGTGCGATTGAGCGCATAGGCGGTCGGCACCGTGCCGATGAGGATCAGCATGATGAGGCCCATGCCTTTCTGGCCGTCATTGCCGCCGTGAAAGAAGCTCACGCCGGTGCAGGTCAGAATCAGCAGGCCGCGGATCCAGAAGGGCGGCGGCGTGTTGCCCACGGGCTCCTTGTAGAGCGCCGGGATCTTAATCGATGACTTCAAGATGGTCAGCAGCAGCCAGGCGGCGCTGAAGCCGATCAGCGGGGAAACCAACAAGGTTTCGCCGATCTTCGTCGCCTGACCCCAATCGACGCCGCTGGTGCCAGAGCCGCTCGCCGCCATGAGCTGATTCATCAGGCCCACGCCGATGATGGAGCCGATGAGGGTGTGCGAACTCGATGAAGGCAGACCAAAATACCAGGTGCCCAAATTCCACAGAATCGCGGCGATGAGCAACGCAAACACCATGGCAAAGCCCGCGCCGCTGCTCACCTGCAATATCAATTCGACCGGCAGCAGCGAAACGATGCTGAAGGCGACGGCGCCCGTCGAGACGAGCACGCCTAGAAAATTGAATCCCCCGGACCAAATGACGGCGAGGTTGGGCGACATGGAATTCGTGTAAATGACCGTGGCCACCGCATTCGCCGTGTCGTGAAATCCATTGACGAATTCGAATCCCAGCGCAATCACCAAGGCGATGCCGAGCAGAATGTAGGGATAGGCTCGGGTGTCGTGCACCACTGATAAGTCGTCGGCGAGATGAACGCCGGCGTATATGATTCCGGTGATGACCACCACCAAGGCGAGAAGATTGAACCAAGGATTGGGCTTATGCGTGACCAGTTTCGAGGCTGGTTTGTCAATCGCTAAGGTTTGGTCGAGCGGGGCAGTATTGGCCATTAGTAATCCAGCTGTTTTATGAGGCGCAGTCCCCATTATATAGATTCGGTTTGTGACAATTGGATGACAGCCTAGAGTCGCGCCGTGCCTTTTACCATTTCCCACACCGCCGCGGTGCTGCCTTTTTCGCGCTGGCTCGCTCGCTGGCAACTATTATCAGCCGCAACTATCGGCTCCATGGTTCCGGATTTTCGAGTATTTTTCCCCGGCATGCCGCGCGTGGAAACGCACAGCTTCACCGCGTTGTTCACATTCTGCCTGCCGGTGGGATTGATCACGTACTGGCTGTTTCAACGCTTGATCAAGTCGCCGATCCTTGAGGTGCTGCCGGAAGGCCCTTATGCCCGCTGGCGTCCGTTTGCGGCCGAGGCGAATATTCGATCACTGCGGCAATGGCTGCTGGCCGCCGGCGGCGTGCTGGCAGGCGCGGTGACGCACCTGATTTGGGACGGATTTACGCATGACGGCGGCCGGGGCGTACGCATGTTTCCGGTGCTCGATGATTCGATCATCGACATTGGCAGTCGGCATATTCCAAGCATTTACGTATTGCAGGATCTCGGCTCGCTCATCGGACTGGCCGCGGTGCTGGCGATGCTGTGCTACGGCCTGCGCCGTGGACGTGGAGCGGCGGTGCCGAACCGGCTGATCCCGAGCCGTGAGCGCAGGGTGTGGTCGTTGATCTACGCACTGGCGGCAGGGATCTTTACGGCGGCGTTTTATATTTGGGCGAAGCTGGGCCAGCCGCCCACCCACTCGATGATCATGCGAGTCTCCGGGATGGCGGTGGCCAGCTTGCGCGGCCTCGCGGCCGCGCTGCTCTTCGTCAGTTTGGCGCTCGACCTAAGGCTGCGCGCGCTCCATCACCGCTCGTCCGGCCCCGATCTTTGAACGTCGGTCGGGGCTGAGGACCAGACAACATACTTGTTATCTGTGCCTGTGCTGGCTGGTGCCGGCTCAACCACGCGCGCGGGCGCCGGTGTTGCCGCGGGAATCGAATCGCGCGCCGGAGCCGGCTCAGGCGCCGAGTTCATGGCAGGTTGCTCACGAGCAACCTGTTCAACCGGCGGACGCTCTGGGCGCTCGTAAGCAGGCGTCGCTGACGGCGGCGCGGCCTCTCCCGGCCTGGGCTCATGTGGGCTGGCAAGGTTGTTGGCTGCACCTGGGGTCGAGGACTGATTCGGGCCTGCACCATTGCTCGTGCTTTCCCCACCGTCACGTCGGCCACGGCCGCGTCGGCGCCGGCTTCGGCCGCCCCGCTCGCTGCGTTCGCCCCGCTCATTGGGTGATCGCTCAGCTTCATTGCCGGAGCGAGGTGCTTGGTCTTGGCGGGGCGGCTGGTCTTGCCGGGGCGCCTGGTCTTGCCGGGGCGCCTGGTCTTGCCGAGGCGGCTGGTCTTGCCGCGCCGCCTGGTCCTGGCGAGGCAGCTCGCTGCGCTGGCCGCCGCCGGCGTTACGCTCCGATTGGCCCGGATTCTCGGGCCGGCGCGGATTGGATTCACCGCGATTGTCTCGAGGATTTTCGCCGCGTGGGCGGCCGTCGCGGCGCGGATCCCGCGGACCGTCGCGCCGAACGTCGCGATTGCGGTCGCCACGATCGCGGTTTCGGTCGCCACCGCCACCGCCACCGCCGCTGCGATAGCGATCGTGGCGGGCGTCGCGATGCTGCGGCCGATCGCGTTGCGGTTGTGCCGGCGCAGCGGCCGCCTTGGCGGCAGCACGCACGGCAGGATCGCCAAATAGCCAGTGCCAGAATCTGATCAGCGCGCCAACCTGCGGCGCAGCCTCAGGCGGCGATTTGGCCGCCGGAACCGGCATCGGCACAATGGGTGCGGTGGAGGCGGGCAGGATGCTGGGAACCAGCGGGATATCTCCCGGCGGTTTCTTATCGCGATTGCCGATATTGGAATCATCGACGCTGGGTTGATCCGCCAATTGATAGCTGACGGTGCTGTTCTCCGGCAGTTCCTTTTCGTCGTCGCGAACCCGGCGCAAGGTATACGCCGGCGTTTGCATATGAGGGTTCGGCACGATCACCAAGGAAACCTTGTCGCGCGATTCGATCTGATTGAGCTGTTCGCGCTTCTCGTTCATGAGATAGGTCGCAACATCGACCGGCACCTGCGTAACCACGCGGCCGGTCCGCTCCTTGCGCGCCTCTTCACCGATCAGACGCAACAAGGCCAGTGACATCGATTCCACGCCGCGTATGGTGCCCATGCCGCCGCAGCGCGGACAATTGATATGCGTCGTCTCGCTCAAGGCAGGTCGTAAGCGCTGGCGCGACAATTCGAGCAAACCGAAGCGCGAAAGTCGGCCAAGCTGGATG